>JBIISU010000058.1:0-6531 GCA_044340815.1 Opitutales bacterium
TGTCTGGCATCCCCACCCGAAATCCACCCCTAAACCATGGAGACCGAAGCCGACCAGTCCGCCCTCGACCGCGCCCGCGCCGGGGATCTCGCGGCCTACAACGAGCTGGTGCTCCGTTACCAGGGTCGGATTTTCGCCAAGGTTTTTTCCCTGCTCCGTAACCGGCAGGATGCCGAGGAAATCACCCAGGATACCTTCATCCGGGCCCACCGGGTGCTGGCTTCCTTCCGCGGTACCGCCACGTTCTCGACCTGGATCCACCAGATCGGGACCAACCTGGCCCGCAACCGCTACTGGTATTGGCGCCGCCGCAAGCGCGACCAATCCATGTCGCTGGACGCCGACCTCGGGGAGGACCCGGGCGCGACCCTCCACGACATCCTTTCGGACGGCAGCCAAGGTCCCGGCCGCGAAGCCCAGCAGAATGAATTCGTCGATAAAGTGGCCGAGTGCATGGAACAACTGAAGCCGGAACACGCTCGTATCCTGACCATGCGCAATGTGCGGAACATGTCGTACGAGGAGATCGCCGAGGAGCTCGGCCTTTCCATCGGGACGGTCAAGAGCCGCATCAACCGGGCCCGGGAGGCCTTGCGCGACCTGATGGGGGAGGAGTTCCGCGCATGAGCAACGCCGAGCTCGAATCCCTCATCGTCCTCTACCTCGAGGGGACGGCTTCCCGTCAGCAGGTGATCCGCCTGCGCGACGCGATCAAGTCTTCGCCCGAGATGCACCAGCGCTTCCAGGCCCGCCTGCGCCTGCACCGCGCCCAGATGGCCTACTTGGCGAAGCAGGATGTCCGTTCGCCCCGCCAGGCCATGCTTTGGCTGCATGGGTTCGCCCAGCGGGCGGGCCGTTCCTTCGCCCACCTCTGCCTGCTGGCCCTCGTGTTCGTCGAACTGCAGGTCCGCCTGCCCGACGAGGTCTCGGGCCTCGTGCTCTTCACCGACATCTCCGCCGTCGAGGAGATGCCCGAGATGGGCGAGATGCCCACGCTCGCCGAGGCGCCGGGCGGCATGGCGTTGGTCAACGTGGAGTTCCCGGGCGACTTCGAGGTGCCGAAGGGCGAAGTGCACGACCGCGTGGTTCCGCACCTGACTCCGCCCGACCTGCTCCAGCCGATCGAGGCCAGCGAGCCGACCTTGGTCTGAGCCCTTAATCCTCCTTGCTTCCTCCCTGCAGGGGCTTCTTCTGACCTTCAGGATGCAGGGCAACTCCCATCGGGCCGAGGTCAGGCTGCTCGGGACCGCCGCCGCCCCCGGCGTGGCCCGGGCGACCGCCTACCTGCTCCAGCAGGGACGTTCGCTGGTGGTTCGCCGACGGGTCGACGATCCGGAGCGGGAGCTGGCCCGGCTTGAGGCCGCCTTGATCGCGACCCGGGCGGAGATCTCCCGGCTGCGCGCCGATGTCGCCCGCAAGCTCAACGATTCCGAGGCGGCGATCTTCGACGCCCACCTCCTGGTGCTGGAGGACGTCGCCCTCATCGACGAGGTGACCAAGGAAGTCCGCCGATCCGGCTACAACATCGAGCACTGCTTCGAGACGGTCGCGCAGCGCTACATCGCCATCTTCGCCCAGATGGAGGACGACTTCCTCCGCGAGCGTGCGGCCGACATCCGCGACGTCACGGGGCGGGTGCTCGACCAGCTCCTGGGCGCGGCCCCCGCGGAAGTCGGCCCGGTCGCCGGCCGCCAGGTGGTCGTCGCGCTGGACCTGACCCCCACGGAGACGGCCGGCCTGCATGAGGCGGGCGTCGCGGCGTTCGTCACGGAGGAAGGCGGCCGGACGAGCCATTCCGCCATCATGGCCCGTTCCTTGGACATCCCGGCCGTGGTCGGGGTCAAGGGGCTGATGGCGGCGGTGGGCGCCGGCGACACCCTGCTCGTCGACGGCGAAGCCGGCCTGGTCATCGTCAACCCTTCGGCGGAGACGCTCGCCGCCTACCTCGACAAGGAGCAGGCCTTGCGCACGCGTCGCGACCGCGTGATGGGCGAGATCGCCCTGCCGGACGCCACCGCCGATGGCGCCACGTTCGGGCTCCTCGCCAACATCGGCGGACCGGAGGAGATGGAGGACGCGCTGCGCTGCCATGCGCGCGGCGTCGGCCTTTACCGGACGGAGAACCTCTACCTGCGCCTCGATGCGTGGCCGACCGAGGAGGAGCAACAGGCGGAATACGCCGAGGCCGTCCGCCTCGCGCAGGGCCGGCCCGTCACCTTCCGCACGCTCGACATCGGCGGCGACAAGCGTCTGGGCGACTTGAGCGACGAGGCCAACCCCTTCATGGGCTACCGCGCCGTGCGCATGTGCCTGGAGCGCCCGGAGATCTTCCGCCCGCAGCTGCGCGCGATCGTCCGCGCCGCCGCGTTCGGGCCCGTCCAGGTCATGTTCCCGATGATCTCCGGCATCGAGGAGCTGCGGAAGGCCAAGGGGATCTTCCGGGAGGTCGAGGCCGAGCTCGCGCAGGAAGGCGTCCGGCCCGCGTCCCCGATCCGCCTCGGCGCGATGATCGAGATCCCCTCGGCGGCCCTGGTCGCGGCGGAACTGGCGCGCGAGTGCGACTTCTTCAGCGTCGGCACCAACGACCTCGTGCAGTACCTCCTGGCGGTGGACCGAGGCAACCGTCGCGTGGCCACGCTCTACGATCCCTGCCACCCGGCCGTGGTCCGGACTTTGGCCGGGATCTTCCGGGCCGCCGCCGCGGCCGGCATTCCCGCCGCCGTCTGCGGCGAACTGGGCGGCGACCCCGTTTGGGCGCCTTTGTTGCTCGGACTCGGCGCCCATGAACTCAGCATGACGCCGGCGGCCTTGCCGGAAGTGCGTTTCCGCCTTCGCCATGCCCGCCAAGACGAGATGAAGGCCTTGGCGGAGCAGGCCCTCGCGTCCCCCTCCGCCGCCGCGACCCGCGGCCTGCTGCTGGGGTTCGCCACCGCCCAACTCAAGTCCCGCTGATGCCCGCCTCCGTCCCTTCGCCCAATCCCCACGTCGCGGCCATGTCCGCCTACACGCCCGGCGAGCAGCCGCAGGGTGGGGGCTGGGTCAAACTCAACACCAACGAGAATCCGTATCCCCCGAGCCTGCGGGCGCTCGAGGCCATCCGGGTCGCGTTGCTCAACGATGGGGCCGCCCTCCGGCTCTACCCGTCGCCGGACTCCGCCCCATTGCGCGAGGCCGCCGCGCGCTTCCATGACTTCAAGGCCGAGCGCATCGTCGCCGGCAATGGTTCGGACGACGTCCTCAACCTCCTGATCCGCGCCTATGCCGGTCCGGGGCGGCCCATCGGGATGCTCGACCCGAGCTACTCCCTGTATCCCGTGCTCGCCGCGGCCCAGGGCGCCCCGGTCGTGAAGGTCCCGGTGACGGCGGACCTGTCGTTCGACGTCGCCGCGGTCGCCGGGTGTGGCGCCGCCGTCTTCTTCCTGACCAACCCGAACGCCCCGCTCGGCGTGGCCTTTCCGGTCGCCCAGGTGGAGGCCTTGGCGCGCGCCTTCGCCGGTCTCCTCGTGGTCGACGAGGCCTACGCGGCCTTCGCCGAAGGCGATTGCGTCGAGCTCGCCAAGCGTCTGCCGAACGTCGTCGTCACGCGCACGCTCTCCAAGGGGCACGCCCTCGCCGGGCTCCGCGCCGGCTACGCGCTCTGCCCGCCCGGCGTCGCGGAGGTGCTCCACCGCGTCCGCGACAGCTACAACGTCGATCGCCTGGCGCAGGTCGCCGCGGCCGCGGCCCTCGACGACGCGGAGTGGCTCCGGGTGACCTCCGGCCAGGTGCGCGCCACGCGCGACCGGCTGACCCGGGAACTCGTCGGCCTCGGCTGGTCCGTCATCCCTTCGGCGGGCAACTTCCTGCTGGCCGCCCCGGCCTCGCCGCGCCGCCCCGCCTCCGTCGCCGCCGCCGAACACGCCTTCGAATTCCTCCGCGCCCGCAAGATCCTCGTGCGTCGTTTTCCGCATCACCCGCTCACGGAGAAGTCCCTCCGCATCAGCGTCGGGACCGAGGCGGAAACCGAGGTCTTCCTCGCCGCGGCGAAGGCTTGGACGGAAGGGTGAGGTTGACAATCCCCCCGCCCGCGGGGATTTCTGGAGCATGACCGCCGGAGTCCGCCAGGCCACCATCCGCCGCAACACGGCCGAGACCAAGATCGCCCTCACGGTGAACTTGGACGGTACCGGCGCATCCCAGATCGAGACGGGCGTGCCGTTCTTCGACCACATGCTCACCTTGTTGGCGCGTCACGCGCTCATCGACCTGACCGTCAAGGCCGAGGGCGATACCGCGGTCGACTACCACCACACCGTCGAGGACGTCGGCATCGTGCTGGGTACGGCGATCAAGGAGGCCTTGGGCGACAAGGCCGGCATCCGCCGCTACGGCTTCTTCCTGCTCCCGATGGACGAGACGCTCGCGCGTTGCGCCGTCGACCTGAGCAACCGCGCCATGCTCGTCTACCAGGTCGAGGTCACCAACTACATGGTGCGGGATTTCAACATCTGCCTGGTCCGCGAGTTCTTCCAGGGCCTCGCCAACGCCTTGGCCGCGAACGTCCACCTCAAGCTCGAGTATGGCGAGGAGCCGCACCACGTCGCCGAAGCCCTCTTCAAGGCCTTCGCGCGATCGCTGCGCGCCGCGGTCGAGGCCGACCCCCGCCAGGCAGGTCGGGTCCCCAGCACCAAGGGTACGCTCGCCTGATCGTGGAAGCCGCCGGTCAGTCGCGCCGCCCCCGGGTCGCCGTCATCGATTACGGCATGGGCAATCTCCGCAGCGTGAGCCGGGCCATGGTGGCCGCGGGCGCCGATGCGTTCCTGGCGGCGACGCCGCAGGCCGCCGAGAAGGCGGAGGCCGTCGTGTTCCCGGGGCAGGGCGCCATGGCCGACTGCATGGCCTGCATCCGCCGCAACGATTTCGAAGCCTTCATCAAGGAGTGGATCGCCGCGGACCGTCCGTTCCTCGGGGTCTGCATGGGCTTGCAGGTGCTCTTCGAGCGTTCCGAAGAGGCCGACGTCCCCGGGCTCGGCGTTTTCCCCGGGGTGGTCACGCGATTTCCGTCCCAGCCCGGCCTGCGCATCCCGCACATGGGGTGGAACGAGGCGGTCTTCCGGGAGGCGAGCCCCCTGACCGCGGGACTCAACATCGCCGGCGAACCATTCTATTTTGTCCATAGTTACCGGGTCGTCGCCACGGATCCGTCGCTGGTCTGGTGCGAAACCGACTACGCCGGGCGTTTCGTCAGCGGGGTCCGGCGGGGGCGGGTGCTCGCCACCCAGTTCCACCCGGAGAAAAGTCAGGTCAAAGGCTTGCAACTCTACCGTAATTTCCTGACTTTGACGGACCGCTGAGGCGCTTCGAGGGCCCGGCGGACTCCCACCCCGCCATGACCGCCAAGACCGCCACCCTGAAACTGGACGACAAGGAAATCGTCCTCCCCATCGTCGTCGGCTCCGAACAGGAGCGCGGCGTCGACGTCCGCAAGCTGCGCGACGAGACGGGCTACATCACCTTCGACGACGGCTACGCCAACACCGGCGCCTGCGAGTCCAAGGTCACCTTCATCGACGGCGAAAAGGGCATCCTCCGCTACCGCGGCTATGCCATCGAGGACCTCGCCGAGAAGTCCAACTTCATCGAGACGGCCTACCTGCTCATCTACGGCGAGCTGCCGACGGCCGCCCAGTTGAGCGCCTTCAAGGCGCGGATCCTCGACCACTCCCAGGTCCACGAAGGCCTGCGCATCGCCCTGAGCGGCTTCCCCGGCAACGCGCACCCGATGGCGGTGCTTTCCGCCACGCTGAATACCCTCGGTTGCTACTACCCCGAGCTCGGCACGAACGAGCGCACCCACGACCTCGCGAAGTTCGACGCGACCGCCGCCGTGCTGATCTCCAAGGTCCGCACCCTCGCCGCGCTCGCCCACCGCTCCAAGGAAGGCGAGCCGCCCGTCTACCCGAAGCCGGGCCTGGATTACTGCTCCAATTTCCTGCACCTGCTCTTCTCGCAGCCGAACGCCGACTACGCCGTGCACCCCGAGGTCGCCCGCGCGCTCGACCTGATCCTGCTGCTGCACGCCGACCACGAGCAGAACTGCTCGACCTCCACGGTCCGCATGGTCGCCTCCGGGGGCGCCAACCTCTTCCCGTCCGTCTCCGCGGGCGTCTGCGCGCTCTGGGGTCCGCTCCATGGCGGCGCCAACCAGGCCGTCATCGAGATGCTGCAGGAAATCCATGCGTCCGGCGACGACGGTTCCCGCTTCATCGCCGACGCCAAGGACAAGACCAAGAGCGTCCGGCTCATGGGCTTCGGCCACCGCGTCTACAAGAACTACGACCCGCGCGCCAAGATCATCAAGGCGCAGTGCGACAAGGTCCTTAAGGTCCTCGGCATCAACGACCCGCTGCTGGCCATCGCCATGCGCCTCGAGGAGGCCGCGCTGAACGACCCCTACTTCAAGCAGCGCAACCTCTACCCGAACGTCGACTTCTACTCGGGCATCATCCTCAAGGCCATCGGCATCCCGACGGAGATGTTCACCGTCATCTT
>JBIISU010000059.1:0-6503 GCA_044340815.1 Opitutales bacterium
CGGCAAGGAGCAGATCGTCCTCACGGAGCTGCCCTACAACGTCAACCGCTCCTCCCTGGTGAAGCACATCGCCGACCTCTGCTCCGAGAAGGTCCTCGACGAGGTCTCCGACCTCCGCGACGAGTCGGACGAGAACACGCGCGTGGTCATCGAGCTGAAGCGCCACGAGAACCCGAAGGTCGTCATCAACAAGCTCTACAAGCACACCAACTTCGAGAACTCGTTCGGCGTCATCCTGCTGGCCCTCGACAAGCGCCGCCCGAAGCAGATGAACATCCGCGAGCTGCTCGAGTGCTTCGTCGAGCACCGCCGCGACGTCGTCACGCGCCGCACCCGCTTCCGCCTGCGCAAGGCGGAGGACCGCGCCCACATCCTCGAGGGCTTCAAGATCGCCCTGCGCAACCTCGACGACTTCGTGAAGATCATCCGCGCCTCCGTCAACCGCGACGAGGCCCGCGTCAAGCTGATCGCCAAGTACGGCCTCAGCGAGCGCCAGGCGGTCGCCATCCTCGACCTGCGCCTCTACCAGCTGACCGGCCTGGAGCGCGACAAGATCGAGGAGGAGTACCGCCAGCTGATGGCCCTCGTCGAGGAGCTCCGCGGCATCCTCTCCAGCGAGTCGAAGCTGCTGTCGCTGATCAAGAAGGAGCTGCGCGACGCCGCCAAGAAGCACGTCGGCCCCCGCAAGACCAAGGTCACCGCCCAGGAGGGCGAGCTCTCCATGGAGGACATCGTCGCCAACGAGGGCTGCGTGGTCACCGTCTCGCACGCCGGCTTCATCAAGCGCACGCCCGTCGCCCAGTACCGCCTCCAGAAGCGCGGCGGCAAGGGCACCAAGGGCGCGGAGCTCTCCAAGGCCGCGTCCGACGAGGACAGCGACTTCATCGAGCACCTCTTCACGGCCAACACCCACGACCACATCCTGTTCTTCATGAACAACGGCCGGGTCTACGTGGAGAAGGTCTACGAGATCGAGGAGGCCGCCCGCGCCTCACGCGGCAAGTCCATCGCCCGCCTGCTCGAGCTCAAGGACGACGAGAAGCTGGCCGCGATGGTCTGCGTCTCGAACTTCGACGAGGGCCGCTTCCTCATGATGTGCACGGCCAACGGCACGATCAAGAAGACCGAGATCTCCAAGTACGCGAACTACCGCAAGGGCGGCATCATCGGCATCAACATCGAGCACGGCGACCGCCTGATCTCGGCCAAGCTGACCAACGGCGACAACGAGGTCGTCATGATCTCCCAGTCGGGCATGTCCATCCGCTTCCACGAGTCGGACGTCCGTTCGATGGGCCGCGACACCACCGGCGTCATCGGCATGAACCTCGAGTCCGGGGACCAGGTGAAGGCCATGGAGGTCGTCGACCCCGCCTGCACGCTCCTCGTCGTCGGCATCGACGGCATCGGCAAGCGCACCCCGTTCGACGATCCCGAGACCAAGGAGCCGATCTACCGCAAGCAGTCCCGCGGCGGCAAGGGCGTCATCGCCATCTCCACCGAGGTCGGCGTCGCCGGCGCGCTCAGCGTCCAGGAGGCCGACGAGGTCATGCTGCTCACCAAGGGCGGCCAGTCCATCCGCACCAAGGTCTCGGACATCCGCTGCACGGCGGGCCGCAACACCAAGGGCGTCCGCGTCATGCGCCTCAAGGACGGGGAGTCGCTCCTCGGCATCTCCAAGGTCGAACGCTCCGACGAGGAGGAGGAGAACGCCGCCAAGCCCGCCGCCGAATAGGCGGCCGGGCGAGGTCCGGACCAGGGGCGCCGATAGGCGCCCCTTTTTGCGCCCGGCGGGCCGGCTCAGGCGCGTTCCAGCGCGGCGATGCACTCGACGTGCCGGGTCTGCGGGAAGAGGTCGAAGGGGCGGACCGAGACGACCTTCCAGCCCTTGGCGCAGAGGTACTTCACGTCGCGCGCCTGGGTGTCGGGCGCGCAGCTCACGTAGACGATGCGGCGCGGGGCGAAGGCGTGGAGCTGCTCGAGGAAGGCCTCGTCACAGCCCTTGCGGGGCGGGTCGACGATGACCGCGGCCTCGGCGCCCTTCACCGGCAGGTTCTTGAAGATGGATTCGGCGGAGCCGGCGATGAAGCGGCAGTTGAGCAGGCGATTGAGCGTGGCGTTCTCCGCGGCCTTGCGGGCGGCCTCGGCGCTGACCTCGACGCCGTTGACCGACTCGAACCGGCGCGCGCCCGAGAGGGCGAAGAGTCCGGAGCCGCAGTAGGTGTCGACGAGGTGCTTCGCGCCGGAGTCATGCGCGAGCTGGATGGCGTGGCCGACGAACTGCTCGAGCACCGAGGGGTTGTTCTGGAAGAATTCGCCCGCGAGGAACTTCAGCTGGATGGCGCCGACCTTCTCGGTCACGACCTGCCGCGGGTCGGTGACCACGCCTTCCTCGCAGTCGCGGAAGAGCAGGGTGGCCCCGCGCTCGAAGCGGCCGGGGTTGCCGCGGATATCCTTGCGGGCGCGGCTCAGGCTGGCGTTGATCGCGTCGGTCGCGATGGGGCACTTCGGCACGTCGACGATGCGGCGCGAGGTGCCGGCGGCGAGGAAGCCGATCGGGAAGTCGGCCCGGCGGGGCGTCATGAAGTGCGGCGTGATCTTCGAGCGGTAGCCATACTGCTTCGGCGACGGGTGGCAGGGGTCGACGTCGACCTTGAGGCCGCCTAGGCGTTCGAAGGCTTCCGCGACCTGGCGGCGCTTCCATTCGAGCTGCTGCGGGTAGGCGAGGTTCTGGTACTGGCAGCCGCCGCATTCGCCGAACAAGTCGCAGCGCGGCTGGACGCGGTGGGGCGAGGGGACGACGACGCGCACGAGGTCGCCGCGGGAGAAGTTGGCGGAGTTGTGCCAGATGCGGGCGACGACCTTCTCGCCGGGGAGGGCGCCGGCGACGAAGACCACCCAGCCGTCGACGCGGGCGAGGCCTTCGCCGAGGTTGGTGATCGTCGCGATCTCGAGTTCGACCTCCTGATGGTAGGTGAACTTGCCGGGCCGGAACTTCGAGGCGTCGGGCTTGCGGGACTGGGGCGGTTCGAAATCGGACATGGGGACAAAGTCCGCCTCCGCCCCCCGGAGGTCGAGACTTATCCCCGTGCGGAGCCGCCCCGGACGCGTTTCCTTGCCCTCGGGAGCGTCTTGGTGCTCACTCCGGCCGTGTCCGAAGAGGTCATCCAGAGCCGTCAGAATCCCCGCGTCCAAGGGCTCGCCCGCCTGCGCGACCGCGCCGAGCGCGACGCCCGGCGGCTCTTCCTCGTCGAAGGCTTCCGCGAGCTGACCCGGGCCTTGGAGCGTGGCGTGAAGGTCGACGAGGTCTATTTCTGCCCGTCCATGTTCCGTGGCTCCGAGGCCGCCGAACTGGTCACCCGTGCCCGTGCTTCCGGGATTCCTTGCTGCGAACTGGGCGTCTCGGCCTTCGAGAAGGTCAGCGGACGCGAAGGTCCCGACGGTCTCCTGGGCGTCGCCCACACCTGGGATTGCTCGTTGGCGCGCCTGCAGCTGTCCGCGGCGCCGCTCCTGCTGGTCGCCGAATCGGTCGAGAAGCCGGGCAACCTCGGCGCCCTGCTGCGCACGGCCGACTCCGCCGGCTGCGACGCGCTGGTCATCTGCGACCCGGTCACCGATGCCTTCAACCCGAACGTCGTGCGGTCCTCGCAGGGGGCGCTGTTCTCGGTCCCGGTGGCGGTCTGCTCCTCCGCGGAAGCCGTGGCGTGGATGCAGGCCAAGGGCATCCGCTCACTGGCCACGACCCCGGCGGCCACGAAGACCTTCTGGGACGTCGATTGCCGCGGCCCGAGCGCACTGCTGCTGGGCTCGGAGAAGGATGGCCTGAGCGACTTCATGCTCGGCGCCGCCGCGGAGAAGATCTCCATCCCGCAGGCTGGCCTGTCGGATTCCCTCAACGTCTCGATGGCCGCCGGCATCGTGCTCTTCGAGGCCGTCCGGCAGCGGCGGAAATGAGCATGCGACGCGCTTGCCTCGTCGGCGGGCTCCTCGCCGGGCTGGCCTCGGCCGGTTGTTTCCTGGGCTTCCGGGCGACCCCCGCGACGGTGGACGCGCAAGGCGTGCTTCATGAGCCGTTCGGCCTCGTCCCGCTGGGCTACCTTTTGGCGCTGCTCGCGGTCTTGTCGCTCGGCGTGGCTTGGCTTCGCCGCAAATAAGAAGGCCGGGCTTGCGGCCCGGCCTTGCTTGAAGGACCAACAGGTCGCTTAGCCGATGGCCTTGGCGACCAGGTCGTCGAGCTTCTTGCCGTCGACGGCGAACGCGCGGATGCCTTCGGCGGTCTTCTCCGTGGCCATGGCGTCCTCGTTGTGGTGCCAGCGGAATTCCTTCTCGCCCCAGGCCTTGGCGGCCTCGCCCTCGGCCTTGGCGGCGGTCTCGTCGAGGACCTTCGGCACGGCGGCCGAGTCCTTGGAGAGCTCGTCGAGGAGGTTCGGGGCGATGGTCAGGAGGTCGCAACCGCAGAGGGCCTTGATCTGGCCGCAATTGCGGAAGGAGGCGCCCATGACCTCGGTCTTGATGCCGTGGCGCTTGTAGTAGGCGTAGATGCGGCGGACGGACTGCACGCCGGGGTCGTTGGCGCCGGCGGAGGCGGCTTCGTTCCAGTTCGCGCCCTGGGCCTTCTTGTGCCAGTCGTAGATGCGGCCGACGAACGGCGAGATGAGCTGGACCTTGGCGTCGGCGCAGGCGACGGCCTGGGCGAAGGAGAAGAGCAGGGTCAGGTTGCAGCGGATGCCTTCCTTCTCGAGCTCGGCGGCGGCCTGGATGCCTTCCCAGGTTGAGGCCATCTTGACGAGGATGCGCTCCTTGGGGATGCCGGCGGCCTTGTAGAGGGCGATCAGTTCGCGGGCCTTGGCCACGGTGGCGGCCTTGTCGAAGGACAGGCGGGCGTCGACCTCGGTGGAGACGCGTCCCGGGACGATCTTGAGGATCTCGGTGCCGAAGGAGATGAGGAGCGCGTCGACGGCGGCCTGGACGCCCTTGCTCTTGTTGTCCTGGGCGGCCTTCTGGAGGAGGGCCTGGTACTCGGGCATCTGGACGGCCTTGAGGATGAGGCTCGGGTTGGTCGTGGCGTCCAGCGGCTTGAAGGCCTTCATGGCGGCGAAGTCACCGGTGTCGGCGACGACCTTGGTGTGCTGGCGGAGTTGCTCGAGTGCGTTCATATAAGGAGGGGAAGCCCAGCGTGGGAAAAGGGTCAGGGTTGTCCAGCCCGAGTGAGCGGCGACCGGGCGTTTTCGGGGCATCTCTCGCTTGTTTCCACGGGCGGTCTGGTCCAGATTGCCGCATGCGCATCAAGGTGAAGCAGGCCCTGTCGGCGGAACAGCCCCTCGCGGGCGTCACGGTCTCGGGGTGGGTGCGGACCCGCCGGGACGCCAAGGATTTCTCCTTCGTGGAGCTCAACGATGGTTCCTGCTTCAAGAATCTTCAGGTCGTCGTGGACGCCGCGGTCCCCGGCGCCGAGCTCCTGAAGGACGCCCTCACCGGGGCGTCGGTCAGCGTGGACGGCCAGCTCGTGCCCTCGCCGGCCAAGGGCCAGAAGTGGGAACTCAAGGCCACCGCCTTCCGCCTGCTGGGCCGGGCCGACGAGACGTTCCCGCTGCAGAAGAAGGGCCACACCGTGGAGTTCCTCCGCTCGATCCCGCACCTGCGGGCGCGGACGAACCGGCTCGGCTCCATGATGCGCGTGCGCAGCCGCATGGCCATGGCCGTCCATGAGTTCTTCCAGCGGCGGGGGTTCGCCTACGTGCACACGCCGATCGTCACCGCGAGCGACTGCGAGGGCGCCGGCGAGCTCTTCCGCGTGACGACCCTCGACCCGTCCGCCCCCGCGCGCACCCCGGACGGTCAGGTCGATTGGGCCGCGGATTTCTTCGCGAAACAGGCCTATCTGACGGTCTCCGGCCAGCTCGAGGGCGAGACGCTCGCCTGCGCCCTGGGCGATGTCTACACGTTCGGCCCGACCTTCCGCGCCGAGAACTCCCACACCAGCCGGCACGCGAGCGAGTTCTGGATGATCGAGCCGGAGATGGCGTTCTGCGACCTCGCCGGCGACATGGACTGCGCGGAGGAATTGGTGAAGCACCTCGTCCGGACGGCCCTGGAGACCTGCGCGGACGAGCTCGAATTCTTCAACGCCTACGTGGACAAGGGCCTGCTGGAGCGGCTCCGCTTCGTGCTCGAGCGGCCGTTCGCCCGCGTGTCCTACACCGAGGCGGTGGACCTCCTGCTGAAGTCCGGCCGGACGTTCGAATACCCCGTGGTCTGGGGCGAGAACCTCCAGTCGGAGCACGAGCGCTACCTCACGGAACAGCATTTCCGGAGCCCGGTCACGGTCCACGATTACCCGAAGGCGGCGAAGCCCTTCTACATGCGCCAGAACGACGACGGGAAGACGGTCGCCGCGATGGACGTGCTCGTCCCCGGGGTCGGCGAGATCGTCGGCGGCAGCCAGCGCGAGGAACGCCTCGACCGGCTCGTGGCCGCGATGCAGGCCCACGGGCTCGACCTGG
>JBIISU010000060.1:0-6409 GCA_044340815.1 Opitutales bacterium
CGACGCCGCCGACGCGGCCCTGGTGTCGTTGCTGAAGACCCTCGTGAAGCTCGCCGCGGCCAACGCCGACGTGATCCTGCCGGGCTACACGCACCTGCAGCGCGCCCAGCCGGTCTCCGTCGCCCACCACCTGCTCGCCTACGCCGAGATGTTCGGCCGCGACCGCGCGCGCCTCGCCGCCGCCAAGGCCTCCGCCAACTGGTGCCCGCTGGGCTCCGGCGCCATCGCCGGCACGACCCTCCCGATCCGCCGCGAAGTCACCGCGAAGCTCCTCGGGTTCGTCGACGCCAAGGGTCGCCCGCAGGTCACCCGCAATTCCATGGACGCCGTCGCCGACCGCGATCCCGCCACGGAGTTCTGCTTCGCCGCCGCCCTCTGCGGCGTCCACCTCTCGCGCCTCGCCGAGGACATGGTCCTCTGGTCCTCCGCGGAGTTCGGCTTCGCGCGCATGCCCGACGAGTTCTCCACCGGTTCGTCGCTGATGCCGCAGAAGCGCAACCCGGATTCGATGGAGCTGCTCCGGGGCAAGGCCGCGCGTTTCCAGGCCTCGCTCACGCACCTGCTGTCCCTCACCAAGGGCCTGCCGCTCACGTACAACCGCGACCTGCAGGACGACAAGCCTCCGCTCTTCGACGCCGCCGACCAGCTGATCCTGTCCGTCGCCGTGGCCGACGCCACGCTCGCGGGCACCACGTTCCATAAGGCGCGCTGCCTCGCGGCCGCCTCCGACCCCGCGCTCCTCGCCACCGACCTCGCCGACTGGCTGGTCCGCAAGGGCATGCCCTTCCGCCATGCGCACCATGCGGTCGGCCGGCTCGTCGCGCTCGCCGAGAAGTCGGGCGTGCCGCTGGACAAGCTGTCCGACGAGGCCGCGCTCACGGCCGACAAGGAGTTCACGAAGGGGTGGCGCGAAGTCTTCAGCCTGAAGCGCGGTTTCGCCGCGCGCGAGAACACGGGCATGCCCGGCCCCAAGGCCGTCGCCCGCGAGATCGCGCGCTGGAAGCAAGTCCTCCGCTAAAGGTCGATGGACCTCGGCATGCTCATCGGGGTGTGCTTCGTCGCGAGCCTCTCCCCCGGCCCCGCGGTCCTGTCGACCATCGAGACTTCCCTCCGTTACGGCGCCCGCCGGACGCTCTGGCACACGCTCGGCCTCGCGACCGGCGAGATGCCGCAGTCGCTGCTGGCCCTCGCGATCGCGATCTGGATGACGGGACAGTTCACCTCCGCCCGTGCGGTCATCGCCGGGGCCGGCGCGCTCTGGTTCCTCTACCTCGGCGGCAGGCTCTTGCTGCGCCCGCGCGACGCGCTGCCGGATGGGTCGAGCCTCGAGGGCTCGCCGGGGCGCCTCTTCTGGCGCGGCGTCTGGGTCAACTTCTCCAACCCGAAGACCGTGCCGTGGATCCTGGTGATCATCCAGGCCGGCCGCCTCCCGACGGATGGCTTCCACCTCTCCTCGCTGCTCGCCTTGTTCGCGGTCACCGTCGTCTCGGAGACCTCGGTCATGAGCTTCTACGCGTTCCTGGCGGATCGCCTGCGTGGGCACCTGCGCACGCCCGCCATCGTGCGCGCGGTCGACCGCGTCACCGGCCTCCTGTGGCTCGTGCTCGCCGGCATGATGGCCTGGCAGACCTGGCAACTGGTCCGCCCCTAAGGCTTTAACCCAGGCAAAGGGGTCAGGCCGTTCGCGATGCCCCCTGTTAGTTTAAACGGCAAAAAGGGCTCCTAAACTAACAGCCTGGACTGCGAACGGCCTGACCCCTTTGAGTCGGGAAAACCTCGGGGCTAGGCGAAGCCGTGCTGCTTGAGCATCCGGGCGACGGCCTGGGGCAGGGCGGGGCGGAGGGCGGTGGGCACGGCCTTCTGCGCCTCCACGGTGCAATGCAGGTAACCGAGCTTGCGCTCCGCGTCGGCCTCGCGTCCGGCGGCCTCGAGCCAGCGCTGGAGGACGGCGGCGGCGCGGGCCCATTCCGGCCAATCGCTGTCGGCGGCATCCGCGGCCTCCACGAGGGCGCAGAGCGCGCAGCCGGCCAGGAAGCGTTCGACCGCGGCGGCGTCCTCGGCCCCGACGGCGGCGACGAGCTTTTCGCGTTCGCGCGCCTCCATCGTCAGGTCTTGTAGCCGAGCACGGGCCGCAGCCACTTCTCGGCCTGCGCGACCGTCCAGCCCTTGCGCGCGGCGTAGTCCTCGACCTGGTCGCGCCCGACGTTGTCGATGTCGAAGTAGATCGACTGCGGGTTGCCGAAGTAGAGGCCGGACACCGACGCGGCCGGGTTCATCGCGTAGGACTCGGTCAGCGTGCAGCCCAACCGGTCCGCATCCAGCAGGCGCCAGATCTCGGCCTTCTCGGTGTGCTCCGGGCAGGCCGGGTAGCCGGCGGCCGGGCGACGGCCGGCGTATTTCTCGTCGACGAGTTCCTCGACGGTGAGGGCCTCGCCCGGCGCGTAGCCCCAGAGGTCCTGGCGTACCTCGCGGTGGAGCCATTCGGCGCAGCCTTCCGCCAGCCGGTCGGCGAGCGCTTGGATCATGATCTGGCGCAGAGGGTCCTTCGCCTTGAACGACGCGGCGTAGTCGTCGATTTCCTGGCCCGCCGTGACGGCGAAGGCCCCCAGGTGGTCGCCCTTCTCCGTCGACACGAGGTCGGCCAGCGAACGGCAGGTGTCCACGCGCGGACGCTGGCGCTGGTCGCGGAGGAAGTGGAAGCGGCCGAGCTTCCGGGCCTGGGCTTCGTCGGCGAACACGTCGACGTCGTCTCCGACGCGGCGGGCGGCCCAGAGGCCGGCGACCCCTCGCAGATGCACGCGGTCATGCCGGATGAGGTCGTCGAGCTCGACCCGGGCGGCGTCGAAGAGCTTGCGGGCTTCCTCGCCGACCTTGGGCGACTTGAAGATGTTCGGGAACGAGCCCTTCAGTGACCAGGTGACGAAGAAGGGCGTCCAGTCGATGATCTCGGCCACCGCCGCCGGGTCGATGCGTTCGAAGAGCGTCACGCCGGGCCGGCGCGGCGCGGGCTGGACCGGCGCCGTGGTGATGAGCGGACGCCGGCGGGCCTCGGCGAGGGGGATGACCACGGCGGGCTGCTGCCTGTCGTAGGCCTCGCGCAGCTCGGCCTGTTCGGCCCGCAGGTCGCCGACGAAGCCCTCGCGTTTGGCGGGGTTGAGGAGGTCGCTGCAGACCGCGGTGACGAGGGAAGCGTCGCCGACGTGCACCATCGGGCCGTCGTAGTGCTCGGCGATCTTGATGGCGGTGTGCTCCTTGGAGGTGGTGGCCCCGCCGATCAGCAGGGGCGTGCTGATCCCGGCCCGCTTGAGTTCCTGGGCGACGGCGATCATCTCGTCGAGCGACGGCGTGATCAGGCCGGACAGGCCGATGAAGTCGGGCTTCAGGCGCTGGGCCTCGGCGACGATCCGCTCGGTCGGGGTCATCACGCCGAGGTCGGTGACGGTGTAGTTGTTGCAGGCGAGGACGACGCCGACGATGTTCTTGCCGATGTCGTGCACGTCGCCGCGGACGGTCGCGATGAGGAACGAGCCCTGGGTGGAGCCGCCGACCTTCTCGGCGGCCATGAACGGCTCGAGGTGCGCGACCGCGGTCTTCATGACGCGGGCCGAGCGCACGACCTGGGGGAGGAACATCTTGCCCTCGCCGAAGAGCTGGCCGACGACGCGCATGCCGTCCATCAGCGGGCCTTCGATGACGAGCAGCGGGCGGCCCAGCTTGAGGCGGGCCTCCTCGGTGTCGGCCACGACGTGTTCGTCCAGGCCCTTCACGAGGGCGTGCTCGAGGCGGGCCTCGACCCCGAGGTTGCGCCACTCGCCTTTTTTGGCGGTATCGGCGCCCTCGGTCTTGTTGGCGGCGAAGCGCGGGGCGGCCTCGAGGAGCCGGTCGGTCGCGTCCTCCCGGCGGCACAGCACGAGGTCCTCCACGAGCTCCCGGAGTTCCGGGTCGATCTCGCTGTAGACCTCGAGCATGCCGGCGTTGACGATGGCCATGTCGAGGCCGGCCTTGACCGCGTGGTAGAGGAAGACCGAGTGGATGGCCTCGCGGACCGGATTGTTGCCGGCGAAGGCGAACGAGACGTTGGACAGGCCGCCCGAGGTGCGGGCGCCGGGGCAGAGGCGCTTGATCTCCGCGACGGCCTCGATGAAGTCGAGGGCGTAGCGGTTATGCTCCTTCATGCCGGTCCCGACGGTCAGGATGTTGCCGTCGAAGATGATGTCCTGCGGGTCGACGCCGGCCTCCCGGGTCAGGATGCCGTAGGCGCGGACGCAGATGCGGACCTTGTCCGCGAAGGAGGCGGCCTGGCCCTGCTCGTCGAAGGCCATGACGATCATCGCGGCGCCGTAGCGCCGGCAAAGGCGGGCGCGGCGGACGAACTCCGCGTGGCCTTCCTTGAGCGAGATCGAGTTCACGATGGCCTTGCCCTGCACGCAGCGCAGGCCGGCCTCGATGATGTCGAAGTTCGACGAATCGATCATGAACGGCACCCGGGCGATGTCCGGTTCGGTCGCCGCCAGGTTCAGGAACTTCGTCATCGCCGCGGCGCCGTCGAGCAGGCCCGCGTCGAAGTTGATGTCGATGACCGTGGCGCCCGCCTCGATCTGCTGCTTGGCCACGCGCAGGGCGGCCCGGTAGTCGGACTTCTCGATGTGCCCCTTGAAGATCCGGGAGCCCGCGACGTTGGTGCGTTCGCCGACGTTCACGAAGGTGCCGGGGCCGCCGACGATGTTGAGCGGTTCGAGGCCGGACAGCTGCAAGGCGGGCGTGGGCGCGCCGGGGACGCGGGGCGGGTGCTTCTCGGTGCGGCGGCGGATCGCGGCGATGTGGCCGGGCGTGGTGCCGCAGCAGCCGCCGACGATGTTGACCAGCCCGTCGCGGGCGAAGGTCTCGAGGATGGCCGCGGTGTCCTCCGGCCCCTCGGGGAAGCCCGTCGGGGAGAGCGGGTTGGGCAGGCCGGCGTTCGGGTAGCAGGAGACGTAGATGTCGGCGCGCTTCGCCAGCTCGGCGATGTGCGGGCGCATCTGCTCGCCGCCGAGGGCGCAGTTCATGCCGATGCTGATGGGCTGGGCGTGGCGGACGGAGTTCCAGAAGGCCTCGGTCGTCTGGCCCGTGAGCGTGCGGCCGGACTGGTCGGTGATCGTACCCGAGATCATCAGCGGCACGCGGGCGCCGCGGGCCTCGAACGCCTCGTCGATGGCGAAGAGCGCGGCCTTCAGCACCAGCGTGTCGAAGACCGTCTCGCAGAGCAGCAGGTCCGCGCCGGCGTCGAGCAGGGCGTCGACCTGCTCGCGGTAGGCGTCGCGCACCTGGAGGAACGTCACGTCGCGCTTGGCGGGGTCGTTGACGTCGCGGGACATCGACAGCGTCTTGTTCGTCGGGCCGATGGCGCCGGCGACGAAGGCGTCCTTGCCCGGGTTCGCCGCCTTGAAGGCGTCGACGGCCTCGCGGGCGACCTTCACCGCGGCGACGTTCAGTTCCCGGACGAGGTGGGTCATCGCGTAGTCCTCCATCGCGATGGACGTGCCGTTGAAGGTGTTGGTCTCGAGGATGTCGGCCCCGGCGTCGAGGTAGGCGCGGTGGATGTCGCGGACGACGGACGGCTTGGTGATGACCAGCAGGTCGTTGTTCCCCTTCAGCTGGCCGGGATGGTCCTTGAAGCGTTCGCCCCGGTAGTCCGCCTCCTGCAGCTTGAGCTGCTGGATCATGGTGCCCATCGCCCCGTCGAGGTAGACGATGCGCTGGCGGAGGAGGGCCTCGAGGCGCTCCCCGGCCGGATTCAATGGTAGCCGCTGTCTGGACATCGCCCCCTAACGTGGGGGTTGTCGCCCAAGGGTCAAGGCACGGGGCGGGCCTAGTGGGTCATACCCGGCGCGTCGGGCTTCTTGCACCGGAGCAGGTCCTGGCTGCGGTAGAGCACGATCCGCTTGCCCTCGAATTTCTCGTCGTTCCAGAGCAGGGGGCGCAGTTCGAAGCTGAACACGGGGTTCAGGTGGGACTTGGCGGCCTCCTCGGCGGGGTCGCCGCCCTGCCAGTAGAGGATGCCGTTGGGCAGGGAATGCTTCTGGCCCTTGCAGAGGAGCTGGCGGGTGTTGTGGACGAAGGTCCGGAGGTCCGCCACGGCGCGGCCGGTCACGAAGTCGTGCTCGTGGTTCATCGTCTCGGCGCGGGCGTTCTTCACGTCGACGTTCTTGAGGCTGAGGCGCGCGGCGATGTCCTCCACGACGGTGATCTTCTTGCCGACGGAGTCGACCAGCGTGAAGCGGGCCTTGGGGTAGAGGACGGCGAGGATGAGCCCGGGGAAGCCGCCGCCGGTGCCGACGTCCATGACGCGGCAGCCGTCCATGAGCTTGAGGAACTTCACCGCCGCGACGCACGGGGCGTAGTGGTGGCGTTCGAGGTGCTCGATGTCCTT
>JBIISU010000061.1:0-6396 GCA_044340815.1 Opitutales bacterium
CCCCGGCGGACGCGGCCCGCATGCGCGCCGCCGGCGCCCACGCCTTGCTGGTCGGCGAATCCCTGATGCGGGCCGCCGACCCGGCCGAGCTGCTGCAGGCCTTCCGGAGCGCATGAACGACGGGCCCCTCAGCCTGTCGGAGACCCGCGAGCTGCTCGCGCGGCTGGCGCACATGCCGAAGAAGTGGCTCGGGCAAAACTTTCTGGTCGACGGCAACATCGTCCGCAAATCCCTGGAGCTCGGCGAGGTCAAGCCCGGCGACACCGTCGTCGAAGTCGGTCCGGGGCTGGGTACGTTGACCCGCACCTTGCTCGGCGCCGGCGTGAACCTCTTCGCGGTCGAGGCCGATCGCACGATGGTCTACCACCTGGAGACCACGCTGAAGCCCCGGTACCCCACGACCTTTCACCTGCACGAGGGCGATGCGGTCGATTTCCCGCGGGCCGGCCTGACGGACGCCACCGATGGCTCCTTCAAGGTCATCGCCAACCTGCCCTACGCGATCTCCACCCCCTGGATGGACGCGATCTGCGCCGGCCCCCACCCTTCGCTGATGGTCCTGATGCTGCAGCGCGAAGCCGCCGACCGGCTGACCGCCGAGGTCGGCACCGGCCATTGGTCGGCCGTCACGGCGCAGGTCCAACTCGCCTTCGAACGCGTCAAGCTCCACCCCGTGCCGGCGCAGTCCTTCAATCCCCCGCCCAAGGTCGACTCCTGCCTGCTCGTCCTCCGCCGCCGCGCGGACGCGCGGCGCCTCAGCCCCCGCGCCCGGGAAGTCGCCCGCATGCTCTTCACGCAACGCCGCAAACAGGTCGGCTCGGCCGCCCGGAAGCTGTTCCCCGACCAAGCCGACGTGGCCCGCTGGCTCGAAGCGCTGCCGGCCTTCGGGGTGACGTCGCTGGCCCGCCCTGAGACGATCCCGGCCGAAGCTTGGCTGACGCTTTGACCCGCCTGGGGTTGCTTTCCTCGGATTCCTTGCTCCTTATCCCCCCATGCCCGTCAAAGTAGGCCTCGTCTCCCTCGGTTGCGCCAAGAACCTGATCGATTCCGAGATCATGATCGGCCACCTTGCCCAGGCCGGCATGTCCATGACCCCCGACGCCGCGGAGGCGGACGTGGTCATCGTCAACACCTGCTCCTTCATCGACGCCTCCAAGCATGAGGCGCTGGAGGCGATCTACGAGATGAGCGACGGCAAGGCGACCGCCCGCAAGAAGGGCCAGAAACTCATCGTGGCCGGCTGCATGGCCCAGCGCTACCAGGGCGCCCTGCCGGTCGTCGAAGGCGCCAAGGGCCGCGTCGAGCTCCCGAAGGTCGACGCCTTCATCGGGCTCGACCAGGTGACGAACATCGTGCCCGTCATCCACAAGGTCCTCGGGGGCGACGCGGGCAAGACGGAATTCCTCGCCAAGACCACGACGTTCATCCCGGACTTCGACACGCCGCGCTTCCGCCTGACCCCGCGTCACGCGGCCTACATCAAGATCGCCGAGGGCTGCAACCATCCCTGTTCGTTCTGCATCATCCCGCGGATCCGCGGCCGCCATCGGAGCCGCACCGTGGAATCCGTGGTCAAGGAAGCCCGCCTCCTCGTCGCCGACGGCGTGAAGGAGATCAACCTGATCTCCCAGGACACGACCTACTTCGGCATGGACCGCTGGACGGACGCGCGCCCGAACCCGCGGAGCAAGGTCGACTCCTCCAAGGGCGAGTCGCTCGCGTCGCTGCTCCGCGAACTCGACGCCATCGCGGGCGACCACTGGATCCGCCTCCTGTACACCCACCCGGCGCACTGGAGCGACGAGCTGATCGAGACGATCGCGCAGTCCCGCCACGTCACCCGCTACGTCGACATCCCGCTCCAGCACATCTCCGACCGCATGCTCGCGGCGATGCAGCGCGAGACGGACGGCGCCTACATCCGCGACCTGATCCGCCGCATGCGCGCCGGCATCCCCGACCTGGTCATCCGCACCACCTTCATCGTCGGCTTCCCCGGCGAGACCGAGGAGGACTTCCAGGAACTCCTCGATTTCCTGGCGGCGACCCGCTTCGACCGCGTCGGCATCTTCAAGTACTCCAAGGAGGAGGGCACCAAGGGCGCCAAGCTGGAGGGCCACCTCAGCGACGAGGTGAAGGCCGACCGGCACGCCCGCGCCATGCTCCTGCTCCAGCGACTCTCGAAGGAGCGTGGCGAAGCCTTCGTCGGACGCAAGCTGCGCGTGCTCGTCGAAAGCCCGGGCATCGCCCGCAGCGCCGGCGACGCCATGGAGATCGACGGGATCGTCCAGGTCCCCAAGAAGCTGCCGGTCGGCGAGTTCGCCGAGGTCACCGTGACCGGCGCCCTCGAGTACGACCTCATCGCCCGCTGAGGCTCAGCCTTCGGTCTCGCGTTCGGCGGCGGCGGCTTCGGCCGAGGCCGAGGCCGCGGGGGAATCGCTGAGCCGGATGAGGGCGTCGAGCGACGAGAAGTGCCGCGTCCAATCGGTCATGTCCGGGATGTCGCCCACCACGGTCGAGAAGAGTTCGCGCTTCTCCTGCTTGAGTTCCTCGATGCGTTCCTCGACGGTGCCCGGCGCGATCATCCGGTAGATCAGGACCGGATTCTTCTGGCCGATGCGGTGCACGCGGTCGACGGCCTGCGCCTCGACGGCGGGATTCCACCAAGGATCGAGGAGGAAGACGTATTCGGCGGTGTTCAGGGTGATGCCGGTGCCGCCCGCCTTGAGCGAAGCGAGGAACAGGGCCGGGCCCTTGGTCTCCTTGAAGCGTTCGACAGGCGTGGAGCGGTCCTTGGTCTCGCCGGTGAGCTCGAAGATGGGCAACTGCGGGAGATCCCGGGCCAAGGCGGCCTTGACGCGCTCGATCAGCGACACGAATTGTGAGAAGACGACGGCCTTGGAGCCGTTGGCGGCGACTTCGGCGAGCTTGGAGACGAGCAGCGTGATCTTGCCGGAGTGGGCGGAGGGACAGCCGGAATTTTCGGGCAGCAGGCCGGGGTCGCAGCAGACCTGACGAAGGCGCATCAGCAGCGTGAGCACCGAGGTCGCGTCGCGCGAAAGCAGGGACGCCAGCTCGCCCGACAGGCCGCTGCCCTGGGTGAGGTGTTGGTAGAGGGCCCGCTGCTCGTGCGTGAGCGGGCACGGCAGGACCACCTCCATCTTCGGGGGGATGTCGGCGGCGACGTGGCGCTTGAGGCGGCGCAGGACGAAGGGCGAGACCTGCCGGCGGACCTTGCCCAGCGCCGCCTGCGGGTCGCGCAGCATCATGCGCTCGAACTGGGCGCGCTTGCCGAGCAGGCCAGGCATGAGGAACCGGAAGATGGTCCAGAGGTCCGTCGGTCGGTTCTCGAGCGGCGTGCCCGTGATGGCGATGCGGTGGGCGGCCTGGAGCGCGACGCACGTCTGCGTCGTCTTCGACTCGGGATTCTTGATGGCCTGGGCCTCGTCGAGGACCGCGTAGCCGAACTTGGTCTTCGCCAACTGGTCGGCGTGCCGGCGGAGCTGGGTGTAGCTCGAGATCCACAGGCGGGCGTCGGGATTGCGGACGAAGTCGTCGTCCGCCGTCAGCACCGAGACGCCGGCACTGAGCTCGGGGTGGAAGCGCTTGATCTCGCCGATCCAGACGGGGATGACGCTGGCCGGACAGACGATGATCGTGGGGGCGTCGACCGGTCGGGAAGCCAGCAGCGCGAGCACCTGGACCGTCTTGCCGAGGCCCATCTCGTCGGCCAGCAGGGGATGCGCGCCGAGTTCGCAAAGGCGGGCGAGCCAGGCGACGCCCTTGGCCTGGTAAGGACGAAGGTGCGCCGGGAGATCGTCCGGCGCGGCCGGTTCCTGCAGGAGGCGATCCTTCCAGGCCTTGAGCTCGTCGTTCAGTTTCAGCGCCCCGACGGCGGCGTGGTCGAAGAGGGACAGGAGCAGGTAGCGGGGCACCTCCCCTTCCTTGGCCCGCCAATCCTCGGAGAAGTCCGCCACGGCCGCGTTGTAGGCAACGACGCCCTTGCCGGGCAGGATCACCGGGCGGCCCCCCGCCTTGAGCAGCAGCTTCTGCTCCTCCGCCAGGAGGCGATGCTTGCCGGCCTTGAGTCGCCAGTTGAGGCGGAAGGATTTGCCGTCGGCGCCGGCCTCCGCGTCGGCGTCGACCTCGACCTGCAGCTGCTCGTTGCGGAAGATCTCGAGGGATTCCTCGCCGACGAGCCGGAAGCGCTTGCGCCACTCCGCGAGTTCCTCGCGGACGAACCGCTCGATCCGGCCGATGTTGTCGATGCCCCACGTGCCGGAGGCCTTCACGTAGGCGAAGCCAGCCCGGTGGGCCACGGTCGAGAAACGGAACAAGGTCTGCCGCTGCTCGTCGGAGAGTTCGTCGCCGGGGACCGCGCCGGGACCGAAGCAGCTCCAGGCATGCCCGCCTCGGCCCGCCCAGGAGGCGGAGGCCGTCAGTCCGACGGGGGATAGTTCGAACGCCACCTGCAGCTTCAGCGCGGCGCGCGCGCCGCCATCCTTGCGTTCCGGTTCGACCGGCGCCGCGGGCGCCGCGGCCGGCGCGGAATCGTCGACGGGGGAAATCTCGTCCGCGAGCAACTCCTCGACCTCGTACATGCCGGCGACGGCGTACGGCGCGCCGTTCTCCTCCTCGGGCAAGGAGGTGCGCCACTCGATCCGGCCTTCCCCAAGTTCGATGACGGCGCGGACCGTCTGCGTCTCCGTCCGGGTGACGGCCTCCGCGGTCTGTGGCTTCAATTCCAAGGATCGGACGAGTCCCTCGGTGTAGATGCGGCGGCCTTCCTCCAGGTCGGCCTTCCGGAAAGTCTTCTCCCAGGACTCGGGCAGGGACGCGAACCAACGTTCCAAGGCTTCCGTGGAATACGAACGATTGGCCGGTCGCGGGGTGGGCATCGACGGGAAGGGATTAAACCTCCCCGTTTTCCTCGATACAATCCCCAATCTTGCACCTTTACGCTCATAAGTAGGCACGGTCTGGACTTGTTTCCCCGAAAGTCGGAAGCCTAATATCCCCTCACCTTTATCGGTCACCGCAATGAAACACTTGAGCGTAGGAACCCGTTGGAATGCCGACCTTGTCGCCTCTTACCACGAACGCTGGACGCAGGACCCCGCCTCCGTGGACGCCGAATGGCGCACCTTCTTCGAAGGCTTTGAGCTCGGCCTAAGCCTCCCGCCGAAGCCCGGCAAGGCCAGCCCCGGGGCCGCCGGCACCGTCGACGCCGTCGCCCAGTTCAAGGTCCTCGCCGCCATCGAGGCCTACCGCATGCTCGGCCACCTCCAGGCCCGCATCAACCCCCTGCTCGACCCCCAGCCCCACTTCGCCCTGACGGACAAGGCCCTCGGGCTCGACGGCATCGCCCCGGACCGGTCCTTCCACACGGGGGACTTCCTCGGCGGCAAGACCTTGGCCCTCTCGGAGATCCTGTCCAAGCTCCGCGCCATCTACTGCGGTCCCATCGGGGTCGAATTCACGCATATCCAGGACGGCGCCCGCCGCCGCTGGCTACAGGAGCGCGTGGAATCCTGCGGTCTCCGTCCGGCCTACGACGCCGAGACCCGCCGCCGCTTCCTGCGCACCCTCGTGCAGGCCGAGCAATTCGAGCGCTTCCTCCACCGCACCTTCGTCGGCGCCAAGCGCTTCTCCGTCGAGGGCGGCGAAACCGTCATGAACGCCCTGGAGCAGCTGCTCCATCGGGCCCCCGGCCTGAAGATCACCGACCTCGTCGTCGGCATGGCCCACCGCGGTCGCCTCAACGTGCTCGTCAACCTCTGCGGCAAGAAGGCGGAGCATCTTTTCCGGGGCTTCAACGAGAACCACATCCCCGACACCACCCACGGTGACGGCGACGTGAAGTACCACCTCGGCTACGAAGGGGAACGCACCATCGACGGCCAGCCCGTGGCGGTGACGCTCGCCTTCAACCCGAGCCACCTCGAGGCCGTCAACCCCGTCGTCCTTGGCCGCGCGCGCGCCCGGACGGATCTCCAGGAAAAGGCGTCGCGCGCCCAGATCCTTCCGGTCCTGATCCATGGCGACGCGGCCTTCGCCGGTCAGGGCATCGTGATGGAGACCCTCAACCTCGCCGGCCTCAAGGGCTACGGCGTCGGCGGCACCCTGCACCTCGTCACGAACAACCAGGTCGGCTTCACCACCAACCCGGACGAGGCCCGCACCGGTCGCCATTGCACCGAGATCGCCAAGTTCACCGAGGCTCCGATCTTCCACGCCAACGGCGACGACCCCGACGCCGTCGTGCTCGCGACCGAAATCGCCCTGGAGTACCGCCAGCAGTTCGGCGCCGACGCGGTCGTCGACATCGTCTGCTACCGCCGCTACGGCCACAACGAGACGGACGAGCCCTTCTTCACGCAGCCGGTCCTCTACCGC
>JBIISU010000062.1:0-6290 GCA_044340815.1 Opitutales bacterium
GTCGGCGGGCGACCTTGCGTTGGGCGGCCAAGCAGCGCCTCGCCCGCCAGCGGATCCGCGAAGTCGGATGGGAGGCGGCTTGCCATGAGCTGGCGGTCGAGACGCTCGGGCTCGGCGGCAACCGCGGCCCGATGTCAGAACTTGCCCGTAGCCATGCGCCCGCGGAGATGCTGCTGCTCGGGCTGGACGGACTTTACATGGAGAAGTGCGGACGGTGGCGGCTCCGCGGATTGCGTCCCGCGGGCCACCCTTACCGGCGGCTCGCGCAGTACCTCGAACTGAACCGCCTGCGCCCGGATTGGCGGGCCGAGCTCAAGGCCTGGGGGGCGGACCTTGGGGCCGCTCCCCTACCCGGCCACCGACGCCGACTGATCGACGAGGTCCTCTGCCGGGTCCTGCCGGATGGGCGCGCCGATACGCTGGCGATCAACGCGCTGCTGCCGCTGCTCTCGGCGCCACGCCACCCGCTCGAGGACGCCTGGATGGACTGGCCACCGGGCAACCACCCGGAAGATGTGCGCGAGGCCCGTCAGCACCTCGGGCTGGAGGGCCCGGTGCGCAACTGGGAGGTGCAGGGCATCCTCGACGTGATCCGACGGACGAACGCGGGCGAGCCAAGGACCGCCTAGGCCATCATCCGCCGGATCTTCTCCAGGGAAGCGCCGAGCCGCTCGACTTCCTCCGGCGTGTTGTAGAACGCGAAGGAGGCGCGGGCCGTACCGGGCAGGCCGAGGTGCTTCATGAGGGGCATGCAACAGTGGTGGCCGGTGCGGATCGCGATGCCGTCCGCGTCGAGCAACGTGCCGATGTCGTGCGGATGGCCGCCCTCGATGAGGAAGGAGATCACGGCGACCTTCTCCGGCGCTTCGCCGACGATCGTCAGGCCTGGGATGGACTTGAGCCGGGCGGTGGCGGCGGCGAGCAGGGACTGCTCGTGCGCATGCGCGGCCGCCTGGAGGGGCATGAAGTATTCCAAGGCCACGGCGAGGGCGATGGCGCCCGAGATGTCGGGGGTGCCGGCCTCGAAACGCTCCGGCGCCTCGCGGAAGGTCGTCCCGGCGAAGTCGACCTTGCGGATCATGTCACCGCCGAACTGGTAAGGCGGCAGCGTGTCCAGGAGTTCGGGTCGACCCCAGAGCACCCCGATGCCGGTCGGGCCGAAGGTCTTGTGGCCCGAGAAGGCATAGAAATCGCAACCCAGCGCCGGGACATCGACCTTGAAGTGGGCGGCGGCCTGGCAGCCGTCGATGAGCACCGTGGCGCCGACGGCCTTGGCGAGGCGCGTCATCTCGGCCGCGGGGTTCACCGTGCCGAGGGCGTTGGAGACGTGGGCGAAGGCGACGAGCTTGGTGCGGGGCGAAAGCAGCTTCCGGAAAGAGTCCAGGTCCACCTCCCCGCGCGGGGTGACGGACGCCACCACGACCTTGGCGCCGGTCCGCTCGGCGATGACCTGCCAGGGCACGATGTTCGCATGGTGCTCCAGCTGGGTCAGGAGGATCTCGTCGCCGGCCCGGAGGTGCGTCCGGCCCCAGCATTCCGCCACGAGGTTGATGCCTTCGGTGGCGCCGCGCACGAAGATGCAGCCGCGGGCGGACGGCACGCCGAGGAAACGGGCGACGACCTCGCGGGCGCGCTCGAAGGCGACGGTGGCCTCCTCGCTGAGCAGGTGGACGCCGCGGTGGACGTTCGCGTTCTGCTCGGCGTAATACCGGCGGAGCGCCTCGAGGACGACCGCCGGCTTCTGCGAGGTGGCGGCGTTGTCGAGGTAGGTCAGCGGGCGGCCATGCACGGTCCGCCCGAGGATCGGGAAGTCCCGGCGAAGGGCGGCGACGTCGAAGGCGGGCATGCGAGGCACCGTAGGCGGACCGGCGGGGGGCGCAACCGGGAAGCGACTTTCGCTCAGCCCGCGGGGAGGCGCACCGCCTTGCGGATGTACGTGGGCACGTCGACGTCCTGACCCTCGATGAAGGTCATGGGCGTGCCGCCGAACTGGCCGCGGCGCATCGTCTCCTCCGTCGCGAAACCGAAGAGCGGCTGGCCCGCGTCGACGGCCTTCGCGCCCTTCTTCGGCTTGGGCGCGGGCTTGGGGGCCGGCAACGAGGCCCCCAGGACGGAGACCTCGACGCGATCCCCGAAGCTGGGATCGATGCGGGCGCAGAGGAGCGTGGTCGTCTCGCCGCCGAAGCGTAGCCGGACGGCCCCGACGGCCTCGAACGCGTCGGCGCTCGTCATGGTGGGACCACCGGCGACGGAGACGAAGAGCGCGGCCACCTTGGTGACGGCGCCGGGCGCATGCGCCAACGGGCAGCTGCCCGCGGCCCGCGCGGCTTGGAGCGCCGCGCCGGGACCGGACCCGACGCCATACGCGAAGAGCGTGGGCGAGCCGGGGCTGGCGAGGATGCCCCGCAGGGCGGCGGGCTCGACGGGCACGAGCGCGCCGGGTTCGAAGGCGGCGGCGAGCGCCCGCAGGGCCCCGCCCACCCAGGCGTCCGCGGCCGCGAACGATTCGGAGAGCGGCGCCTCGGTGGACACCTGCTGGAGCAGCAGGTCGTTGTGCACGAACACGAGGCCGTGGGCCTTCTGCCCGAGGGCGACCGCACCCTCGTTGGCTTGGCGCATCCGCCGCTCGCCCTCGTGCGAGAACGGCATCGTGGCGAAGGCGAGGACGGTGGCGCCGGCCTCGGCCGCGAGGCGGGCGACGACGGGGGCCGCCCCGCTGCCGGTGCCGCCACCGAGGCCGGTGACGAGCACGACCAAGGCGGCGCCGGTGAAGGCCCGCCGCAGCGCGGGCTCCTCCGATTCCGCGGCGACGGAACCGAGCGCCGGCTCGCCGCCGGTGCCCATGCCCCGCGTCTGCGCCCGGCCGACCTGCAGCCCGGCGCCCGGGCCACCTTCGGCGACGAGGCGGGCGTCCGTGTCCACGCGCAGGACCTGTACGTCCGCGGGCAAGCCCGGCGCCAGCCGCGCGACCATCGCGCAACCGGCGCCGCCGAGGCCGACGAGGAGGATCGAGGGGGCGCGGTCCATGCTCAGAAACGGAAGAGGTCGCGGAGCGTCGCGAGGAAACCGGTCGGCCGGCGCCGGGGCGGCGGGGCATCGGTGATGGCGGCGGTCATCATGCCGACGACGCCGGCGTACTCGGGCTTGCGGAAGGATTCGACCTCGAAGGCCGGGACGCCCACGCGGGCCGGCAGGCCGAGCACCAGCTGGACGGCTTCGGGGGCGTCCTGCAGGTTCGCGGAGCCGCCCGTCAGGATCACGCCGGAGGGCAGCAGGTGCTGGTCCAGCTTCGTCGGGTGGTCGGGGAAGATCTGGTCGAGCTGCCGCAGCACGTCCTTGCGGACGAAATCCAGCGTCTCCTGGTAGCGCAGCGAGCTGACCTTGGTGATGGTCCCGCGGTTGAACTGCTGGTCGCCGAGCCCGCGGTCGCCGTCCTTCCAGATCGTCTGGTTGAGGTCGTTGTCGCGGTGCACCGCCGACGCGAAGCGCTGCTTGAGGTCTTCCGCCGTCTCGCGGCTGACCCGCAGCGCGACGCTCAGGTCGTTGGTGAGGTGCTCGCCGCCGACCGGGATGGAGCCGGCGCAGAGGATGTGCTCCTTGTAGTAAAGGATCCAATCGGTGGTGCCGGCGCCCATGTCGATGAGCAGCACCCCGCCCTGCTTCTCCGCCTCGGTCGCGACGGCGCAGGCGGCGGCGTGCGAGGCGAGGATGAAGTCGCGCAGCATCATGCTCATGCCGTTGACCATGCCGACGCGCAGGCGCAGGTTCGGCTCGTCCATCGTCACGCGCCAGAAGAGGACTTCGAGGCGCCGGCCCGTCATGCCGACCGGGTTGCCCACCGGCCGGTTGTCCAGGATGGTCGGCTGGCGCATGTACAGGATCGTCGCGCGGCCCGCCGGCGGCTCGAGGCGCTTGGCCGAAGCCACGGCGTCCGCCAGGTCCTGCCGCGTGACGCGGCCGTCGGCCGCCGGGACGGAGATGATGCCCTTCACGCGCTCGCCCTCGGCGGCGGGGCCGGACATGGAAAGGTAGACTTCCGCGAGGGCGCGCCCGGCGCCGCGCTCCACGTCGTTGACGACCTCATGCACGCAGCGCTGGAGTTTCTCGAGGTCGGTCACGGTGCCCTTGACCACCCCGTCGGTGCGGCGCTCCGAGTAGCTGAGCATGCGGGCCTTGCCGTCGATGAGCTGGCCGACGAGCCCGACGGTCTTGTGGGTGCCGACGTCGATGACGGCGATGAGCGAGGGCAGGGTTTGGTTCTGGGGTTTCATCGGGCGACGGGGACGAGGCGGGGTTCGGGGACGGGCTTGGGGCCGGTGCGGTTGAGGATGTTGAGCTTGAGGACGTAGGCCGGGGCCGTGGCGTCGGGGCGCCGCAGGAGCGACTCGAGGTCGAGCCCCTTGAGGATGCCGAACTCCTCGCGCCAACGGGCCGTCGAGAAGACGACCTCGGCCAGCGCCGGGCGATCCGCGGGCTGGCTGCCGGGACGGAGCACCACGCGCAGGGAGGAGCCGGGGGCGTCCTCATGCACGCCGAAGCAGTCGGCGAGCGAGACGGCGGCCCATTGGTTGTAGAAGGCGCGGTAGCGCTCGCCCATGGCGGTGGCCAGGAACGGGCCCGCGATCTCCGCGCCCTCGACGACCATCGCGTCGCCCGTGCCGGTCGAGCGGTAGTTCACGAGCTCGGGGAGGCCGCGCACGGCGGCGGCGGGGTAGCCGACGCCGGCGAACGTCACGCCGGTCGGATCGAGCAGGCGCACAATCATCGGGCCGGTCGGGGGCGTGACCACGAGGCGGGCCACGGCCTTGCGTTCGGTGAGGCGGACGTTGAGGACGCCATCCGGGCCGCGCCCGACGTCGGCGACCAGGATCTGGTTGTCCTTCTGCAGTTCCGCCTTGATCGAGTGGACGTCGCGGGCGGCACCCTCCGGATGCGCCTCGAGCACCTTGCGCACGACGTCGGCGCCGAGCAGGCCGTCGGTCTTGAAGCGCAGCCCGCCCTCGGCGGCGGGCGTCGCCGCCGCGCCCTCGTCGACCACGTACCAGAGGAGACCGCCGAGCAGGGCGAAGAAGAGGACGGCGAGGACGACGGGCAGGCGCGAGCGGACCGCCCGGCGCCGGCCGATCTCGTCGCCGGGCACGGGGTTCACGGACTGCGGGACGAGCGCGCGCCAATCGCGGTCCTTCTGGCCGGGGAAGGTCTCGGGGCGCTTGCCGAAGAGTCGACGGAAGAGGCTCATGTCAGGAGGGGACGCCGGCGGCACGGCGGCGGGCGGGGGCGAGCATGCGCCCCACGAGCGCGGGGAAATCCAGGCCGACGCACGAGGCGCTCTTGGGCATCAGGCTGGTCTCGGTCATGCCGGGCATGGTGTTGATCTCGAGGAAATAGAAATTCCCGTCCGGTTCGAGCATGACGTCGGCCCGCGCGAAGTCGCGGCAACCCGCGGCGGCGAAGAGCCGGGCGGCGGCGGCGGCGATGGCGGCGGTGGTCGGCGCGTCCAACGGGGCCGGGAAACGGTACTCCGACGCGCCCTTGGTGTACTTGGTCCGGAAGTCGTAGACGCCGGCCAGCGGCACGATCTCGACGAGGCCCATCGGCTGGCCGTCCAGCAGGCCGATGGAGAATTCGCGGCCGCGCAGGCGGCGTTCGGCCATCCAGCGGCCGGCGGGCGGGATCGCGGCGAGGGCTTCGGCGATCGCGGCCGGGCCGCTGGGCAGGAAGAGCCCCACGCTGCTGCCCTGGTCGGAGGGCTTGAGGACGATTTCGTCGCCCAAGGCGGCGACCAGTTCGGCCGCGGTCGGCTTGGCGTCGCCGGCGAAGGCGACCTCCGGGATCGCCGGCACGCCCGCCGCGCGCATCGCGCGCTTGGTCGCGACCTTGTCCATGCACAGCCGGCTGGCCGCGGCGGAGCAACCGGCGAAGGCGATCCCGCGGGCCTCGAGTTCCCCCTGGACGCCGCCGTCCTCGCCCCAACCGCCATGGAGGACGGGGAAGACGAGGTGCGTGGCGGGTTCGAGCCAAGCCGGCAAGGCATCGGTCGACAGTTCGACGAGGCGCGCGCCGGGGACGGCGGCGGCCACCGCCCGGCCGGAACGCAACGAGACCTCGCTTTCCGAGGACTGTCCGCCGCACAGGATGATGACTTCCGGCTCCGCGTTCATAGAAGTTCCCTCCATTCCCGGCCGAGCACGACGATCTCGGGTTGCAGCTCGACGCCGGCCGCGGCGCGGACGCCCGCGCGGACGTCCCGCATGAGGGCCAGGAAGTCCGCGGCCGTGGCGTCCCCGCCG
>JBIISU010000161.1:0-3673 GCA_044340815.1 Opitutales bacterium
GCAACCTCCTCTTCCACGTCGAGCAGAAGGGGCTCTCGAACCGCGCCGCGGCCCTGGAACTGAGCAAGCGGCTCAACGAGTCGATCCTCAAGATCCGCAAGCTGCGCGACCGGGAAGGCACGTGACCGCGGGTCACCTCCAGGGCTGGCTCCTGCTGGGGCTCGCGGCGACCGTGGCGAGGGCGACCGAGGTCGTCTGGCCGACTTCGATGGACCGCTCCCAACTCCGGAGCCCCGCCGACTACCTGCAGCCGACCGAGTCCCGGCGGATCGAGTCCGGCGCGTTCGGCATGGTCCGCGACGACGGCCACCGCTTCCATGAGGGTCTCGACATCCGGCCCGTGGGGCGGACCAAGGCGGGCGAACCGACCGACCTGATCTTCTCCGCGATGGCCGGCGTGGTCGCCTACGTCAACCCGCGGCCGAACGGGACCTACGGGCGTTACGTGGTGATGTTCCACCCCCAAGCGGAGATCCCCGTCTACACGCTCTATGCGCACTTGGCTTCCCTCCAGCCGGGGATCAAGGCCGGGCAGACCTTGGCGGCCGGCAAGGTGCTCGGCGTCATGGGGCACAGCTCGACCAGCGAGACCGCCATCCCCAAGGAGCGCGCCCACCTCCATTTCGAGGTCGGCCTGCTGCTGAGCGAACATTTCCAGGCTTGGTACGACTCCTCGGAGGACAACCGGGGCGTACCCAACCACCACGGGATCTTCAATGGCCAGAACCTGATCGGCTTCGACCCGACCCTCCTGCTGGCGCGCTCCTCCACCGACGTGCTGGCGACCTTGCGCGGCCAGCCCGTGGCCTTGGCCATCACGCTGCGCCCCAAGCGGACGCCCGATTTCGTCACCCGCTACCCCGCCCTGCGCAAGGGCGGCGACGTCGCGACCGCGGCGGGCTGGTACGTGGAGTTCAGCTGGCAAGGGATGCCCATCGGTTGGACGGCCCTCCCGGCCGGCGACCCGCGCCTGCGGCCCGGCCTCTGGTCGCTCTACGGCGTGAAGGAACAGTTCCGCCCGCAGCTCATCCAACGCCGCATGCTCAGCGCCAACGGCAAGGCCGCCGGCGACACGCTCATCCGGCAGGTCGAGATCCTGACCGCCAACAGCCGGTGATCAGTTGAGCCGCGGATCCTCGGGGGAATCCGCGGCCAAGCGCAGGTCGGGGCGATGCTTGAGCAGGAGGGCCTTCCAGAAGGCCTCCCCTTCCAGGCGCGCGCAGACGCGATCGAACGGGCACGTGATCCAGGCGTTGAGCCGCAGCTCGTTCTCGAGCTGCCCCGCGTCCCAGCCGGCGTAGCCGACGAAGCCGAACAGCCGGAAGGCCGGGTCGCCGGCCATCGCCTCGGCTTCCTCCCGCGTGACCCCATAGCGCAGCGCCGCCGGCCCGCGCGCGGCGAAACGCCAACCGCCGAACGCCAGCTGGTCGGAGGCGACCGGTCCGCCGCAATGCAGGGGCAGGCGATCGAGCGGCGTCCCGACCCACCGGGGCTGGGCCTGGCCGAGCGTCCGCCCATAGGGACGGTTGAGGATTACGCCCATCGCGCCGTCGGCGCGGTCATGCGCATGAATCAACACGACCGACTCGTGGAAATGCTCGTCGCGCTGCAACGGGTGCGAGACGAGGAGCCGGCCGGCGAGCGACTGGAACCGGCCGGCCATCGCTCAGGCGCCGATACGCGCGACCTTCACCCCGGACTGCGTGAAGAGCTCCGCGACGAGCGGGTCGTTCTTGTAGTCGTGCCGGTAGCGGACTTCGGCGATGCCGGCGGCGGCGAGCATCTTCGCGCAGTTCACGCAGGGATAGTGGGTGACGTAGCAGACCGTGCCCTGGAGCGAGACCCCGCGCTTGGCGGCATCGGCCACGGCGTTCTGCTCCGCGTGGACGGTGGCGAGCTCGTGCCCGTCGCGGACGTGCGAGTCATGCGGGGCGCCGGGCAGGAAACCGTTGTAGCCGGCGGCCACGAGGCGGTTCGGGTGCTTGCCGGTGGAGACGACGATGCAGCCGACATGCAGGCGCTCGCAGCTGGAGCGGGAGCTGACGAGCACGGCGGTGGCCATGAAATACTCGTCCCACGACGGCCGGCCGCCGGCTTGGACGAGGGCTTCGAGCTGATCGGCGAGGGACGGGGGTTGACTCATCGCGCCCACAGGGTGCCAGCCGGCACCCACCCAAGGCAAGTGGCAGTTACGCACAGGATCGTCGCCAGCAGCATCAAGCCCGCCGCCCGACCGAGAAACGGCAGGAAATCGACTGGTTGCCGGGCCTGGCGGAAGGCGACATGGTGCCCTAATGCCACCGGCAGCAGAAAAAGCGGAGCCCAGCCGAAGACAAGGCCCAGGCAGAGCAACCCGAAGACCGAGTTGAAGCCGTGGAGGTGGCGCGCGAAGCCCCGGCCGAAGCGGACCACGGTCGTACGTTTGTCCACCGCGAGATCGGTCTCGTAGTCGCGGGCGTTGTTCGCGACCAAGATGTTGTCGGCGAGCAGGCCGAGCCCGAGGCCGGCGAGGAGCGCGGGCCACCAAGGCATCGGCGGCGTGTTGCAACCGCAGTCACCCGGGGCAGGCATGCAGACCGCCCAGGCGGTCAGCACGGTCGCCTGCACGCCGAAGCAGCCGACGACGAAGACGTCACCGAGCCCGCGGTAGGCCAGCGGGAAAGGACCCAGCGTGTAGGCGAGCGCGCAGGCGATGGCCAGCAGGCCGGCCAGCAGCAACCACGGGGAAAGCAAAGCGACCGGGGCACCGAGCAAGAGGGCGAGCAGACAGGCGATCCAGATTCCGCGACGCATCGCCGCGGGCGCAATGTCGCCCACCGAGACGGCGCGACGGGGGCCGACGCGCGCGGCGGTGTCGGCGCCGCGCAACGAATCACCCAGGTCGTTGGCGAAGTTGCAGGCGACCTGGACGCCGAGCGCGAAGCCGAGGCAGCTCAGCAGGACGAGGACGAAGGCCGGCTCGACCCAAAGGCCCGGGGCGCGGGAGTAGGCGACGACGACCGCTCCACCGAGCGCGACGGGCGCGACGGCCGCCACCAGGGTCTTGGGGCGGCAGGCGGCGATCCATGCTTGGGCGGTGGCCATCGGTCGGAGCTGCGAGGTTGGCCGACCCGGCAGCTCTGGAAACAAAAAAGCCCCGGTGACCCGGGGCTTTCGTGTTCAGACGGAGGAGGACCTCAGCGCGGCTGGAGGGCCTGACCGGTGAAGGTGCGCGAAACCGCCAGACGCCACTGCGGGGTCGGGCGACCATCGACGCGGGAGGTGAACTGGTTTTCCGGGGCGGTGGTGTCGGTGAACCACTCGACGCGACCGTTGTTGAAGTAGATGTGGCCACCTTCGGCACCCCAGACCGCGGGGAACTGGCCATTCGCGTCCCAGACGCCGGCGTCCGTGAGGCCGCGGGTCCAGATGAGGGGGATGGTGCCTTCGTCGGACTTGACGCTCGGGGTGTAGGTCGTCCAGGAGACCGCGGCGGTCAACAGGGCGGGGTCGGGGATGTAGGAACCGGCCGCACCCGAGAGGACCTGACGGGGAACGGTGACGCTTTCGTTGAGGGGGTCGCTGTCGACGTACCACTGGGTGGCGTCATTGATGCCGCCGTAGATGGCGAGCATCTGGGCGAACTGGGGCATCGAGGCGGCCGTCAGGGAGGGGGTGTTCAGGACGAAAGCCT
>JBIISU010000249.1:0-2565 GCA_044340815.1 Opitutales bacterium
CGAATCTGCTTGGAACCGTTGTCGTTGGCCACCTTGATGGCGGAGCCGATGTTGCGGATCTTGGAGAGGGCCGAAGTGCGGCGGGCGAGCTCCTGGACCTTCTTGACGGCCGGAACAAGGGCGGTCGCGAGGATGCCGATGATCGCGATGACCGTCAGAAGTTCGATGAGGGTGAAGCCCTTACGTTTACGCATGGAGGGGGTCATTGGTATTGGGGTAGATCCTAGGATAATGGATGAGGGGGAGGAAATGGAAGCGAAAACCAAACTTAAACCTCAATAAGGCAAGGGGAAACGGGCGCAGAGCGCCTCGGCGATACCCCGGGCTTCGGCGATTTTCGCGGGATTCTGAGGATCGGAGAGCACGATGGAAATCGCCCGAGCGATTTCCTTCATTTCGGCTTCCTTCATGCCGCGGGAGGTCACGGCCGGCGTACCGACGCGGATACCGCTGGCCTGGAAGGGACTGCGGGTCTCATCCGGCACGGTATTCTTGTTGGTCGTGATATGGGCGGCATCGAGGGCGAGCTGCGCGTCCTTGCCCGAGACGTTCGGGTGGCTCTTGCGCAAATCGATGAGGCTGAGATGGTTGTCGGTACCGCCGCTGATGAGGCCGAAGCCGAGGACGACGAGGGCGTCGGCCAAAGCGCGGGAATTGGCGACGACCTGGCGCGCGTACTCCTTGAATTCCGGGGTCGCGCACTGGGCGAAGCAAACGGCCTTGGCGGCGATGACATGCTCCAGGGGGCCGCCTTGGGCTCCGGGGAAGACGGAAGAGTCGATGGCCTTCGCATGCTCGGCCTTGCAGAGGATCAGGCCGCCGCGGGGACCGCGCAGCGTCTTGTGCGTGGTCGTCGTGACGAAGTCGGCGTGGGGGACGGGCGACGGGTGGACGCCCGCGGCGACCAGGCCGGCGATGTGCGCGATGTCGGCGAGCAGCAAGGCGCCGTTCTCCTTGGCGATCTTGCCGAAGCGGGCGAAGTCGATCTCGCGGGCGTAGGCGGAGGCCCCGACGGTGATCATCTTCGGCTTCTCGCGCTTGGCCATCTCCTCGACCTCGTCGTAGTTGATGCGGCCGTCGGCGCCGACGCCGTAGTGCACCACGGTGTAGAGCTTGCCCGAGAAGTTGGCGGAGTTGCCGTGCGTGAGGTGCCCGCCGTGGGACAGGTTCATCGTCAGGATCTTGTCGCCGGGCTTGATCGAGGCGAAGTAGACGGCGGCGTTGGCCTGGCTGCCGGAGTGCGGCTGGACGTTGGCGTGATCGGCGCCGAACAGCTGCTTGGCGCGGTCGATGGCGAGCTGCTCGACGGTGTCGACGAACTCGCAGCCGCCGTACCAGCGCTTGCCGGGGTAGCCCTCGGCGTACTTGTTGGTGAGCACGCTGCCCTGGGCTTCCATGATCGCCGGGAGCGTGAAGTTCTCCGAGGCGATGAGCTCGAGGTGGGTCTGCTGGCGCTTGAGCTCGGACTTGATCAGGGCATCGATCTCGGGATCGAGCTGGGCGAGCGGGATGCGGCGGATGGCGGTCATGGTGCGGTGCGGGAAAGGCAGGAAGTTAGGCGGTGGTTGGCAACGGAAAAGACGGCGGCTCAGCGGGCGGGCTCCATTTTGTCGACGCGTCGGCAATGGCGGCCGCCCTCGAACTCGGCGCCCAAGAAAGCCTCGACGCAGGTAAGGGCAAGCGGCAGGTCGACATACTTCGCCCCGAAGCATAGGACGTTGGCGTCATTATGCCGGCGGCTGAGGGCGGCGGCGTCGGCGCCCTGGACCAAGGCGGCCCGGATGCCCGGGAGCTTGTTGGCGGCGATGGAGATGCCGATGCCCGTGGTGCAGACAAGGATACCGAAGCGCGCCCGACCCGCCGTCACGTCGGCCCCGACCGCCTGGGCGTAGTCGGGATAATCACAGGAGGCCTCGGTCTCCGTGCCGCGGTCCAGGACGGCGTACCCCTTGGCCCGCAGGGCCTCGATCAAGCCCCGGCGCAACGCCAGCCCCCCATGGTCGCTGCCGAAGGAAAGGGTCAAGGCGGGGGTCGTCATCGGGAAAATCGCAGGCGCAGAAACTCCAGCAGCGCGGGCATCGCTTCAACCATGGAATCGCGGCAATCCTCGTACTCGCGGAAATCGCCGCCGAACGGATCCGGGATGGCGCGGGGGGCGGCGGGCGGCAGCACGTCGCGCAGCAGCAGGACCGCCTCGGGCAGGAGGTCGGCCCGGCGGGACAGGGCGTCGAGGTGCGAGCCCGTCATCGCGAACACCGCGACGCTGCGGGCCAGGTCGTCCGGCGACAGCGGGCGACTGCGGTGCGCGGAGATGTCCAGGCCGATGCGGGCCATGGCCTTGACCGAATGGGGAGAGGCCGGCTCACCGGGCGCCGCGGCCAGGCCGCACGAAACCACGCGCAGATGACCCAGACCCTCGCCGCGCTTGGTGAGGGCCGCGCGGAGCAACGCCTCGGCCATCGGGCTCCGGCAAGTATTGCCGGTACAGACGAAGGTCACGGTGTCGCGCGGGACGGCCATGGGCTCACGATGCGGGGCTTTCGCCCTCGTTCAAGCGTTCAGACG
>JBIISU010000063.1:0-6224 GCA_044340815.1 Opitutales bacterium
TGGGTGCTAGGTTGGTTTGAACCAGTATAGGCAGGGCGTGTGCCAAGGAAACGGGCCCAATTTATTGGGGTTTTGATGGTTAAGGGGTGGGCCACCCCTGTGTCAGGCGGGGCGAAAGGACAAAGTGTCACACCGGATTGACCCGCCAAGGCTTCGCCGTTGCCCTGCCCCCACCCTTGGTTTCACTCCCTTTCCCATGTCGGCCGACCCCTCCCCCGCCCTCCGCCTCCGCCGCCTGCGCGCCTCCGCCGGCATCCGCGCGATGCTGACCGAAACCACGGTCGAACCCCGCCACCTGATCCAGCCGCTGTTCGTGACCGAAGCCGAGGCGCCGGAGCCGATCGCCTCCTTGCCGGGCATCAGCCGCATCCCGCTGACGCAGCTCGCGGACAAGTGCGCGGAACTTCGTCTCCTCGGCATCCATGGGGTCGCCCTGTTCCCGAAGATCGACCCGCGCCGCAAGACCGCCGAGGGCGCCGAAGCGCTCAACCCCTCGAACCTCGCCCTCCGCGCGATCCGCGAGGTGAAGTCGAAATCGCCGGGCACCGTGATCTTCGCCGATATCGCGCTCGATCCCTACACCACGCACGGCCACGACGGCATCCTGACGGATGACGGCCAGGACGTGGACAACGACGCCACCGTGGAATCGCTCGTAAAGATGGCCCTGCTGACCGCGCAGGCCGGGGCCGACTTCGTGGCGCCGTCCGACATGATGGATGGCCGCGTGGCCGCCATCCGCCGCGGGCTCGACCTCGCCGGCCGCACCTCCACGGGGATCCTCGCCTATTCCGCGAAGTACGCCTCGGCCTTCTACGGCCCCTTCCGCGACGCGGTGGGCAGCGCCCGCCCCGCCGGCGCCGCGCCGATCTCCAAGGCCAGCTACCAGATGAATCCCGCCAACCGGAGCGAAGCGCTCCGCGAGGGCCTGCTCGACGTGCAGGAGGGCGCGGACCTCATCATGGTGAAGCCGGCCGGCGTGTACCTCGACATCATCCGCGACCTGCGGGAGGCGACCGCCCTGCCGATCGCCGCCTACCAGGTCTCCGGCGAATATGCCCAATTGCACGCCGCCGCCGAGAAGGGTTGGCTCGACCTGCGGGCCACGCGCGACGAGACGCTGCTGGCCATCCGCCGGGCCGGCGCCGACGTGATCCTGACGTATTTCGCCGAAGCCTACGCCCGGGATTTCGCCGCGCGGGGCTGACCTCGGCGCGCATCGCCGAAGGGGTCGTTGTTTTTCGTGGCACGGACGGCGGGGTCGGGCATAAGAGGCCTACCCCCATGAGCCTACGTCTCCTGCTCGCCGCCTGGCTCCTGCCTTGGTCGGCCCTCGCCGCCCCCCGGCCCGACATCGTCTTCCTGCTGATCGACGACTTGGGTTTCGCCGACTGCGGCTTCAACGGCGGCCAGCAGATCAAGACCCCGAACATCGACCGCCTGGCCAAGGCCGGCGCGATCCTCGAGCATCACTACGTCCAACCGGTCTGCTCGCCGACCCGCTCGACCTTGCTCACCGGGCGCTACCCGACGCGCACCGGCGTCTACTCGATCGTCAGCCCGCATGCGGCCTGGGGCCTGCCGCTCGCCGAACGCACGCTCGCCGACGCGCTCAAGCAGGCCGGCTACTCCACGGAGATCGTCGGCAAGTGGCACCTCGGCGAATTCAAGCCGGCCTACCTGCCGCTGGCGCGCGGCTTCGACCATCACTACGGGCACTACTTCGGCATGCTCGACTACTTCACCCACGAGCGCGGCGGGGAGCTCGACTGGTATCGCGATGGGCAAAAGGTGAAGGAGGCAGGCTACACCACGCACCTGCTCCGCGACGAGGCCTGCCGCGTGATCGCCCGCCAGCCCAAGGAAAAGCCGCTGTTCCTCTATGTGCCGTTCAACGGCGTCCACGGGCCGTTCCAGGCTCCGGAGACCTACCTGAAGCCCTACCCCGAGCTGAAAGGCAATCGCCAGAAACTCGCCGGGATGCTGGCGGCGATCGACGAGGCCGTCGGCAAGATCGAGGACGCGCTGCGCCAAGCCGGCCGGCTGGAGAACACTTTGATCGTCTTCTCCGGCGACAACGGCGGACCGCCCCCGGGCGACAACACGCCCTTGCGCGACCATAAGGGGTCGATCTTCGAGGGCGGCGTCCGCTCCGCGGCCTTCGCCTGTTGGCCCGGCCGCATCCCCGCCGGCCAAAGACTACGGGAACCCATGCACATGGTCGACTGGTACCCCACCCTCATCAAGCAGGGCGGCGGCTCGCTCGCGCAGAAGCTGCCGATCGACGGGCTCGACGTCTGGCCGATGCTGACGGCGAAGGCGACCTCGCCCCACGACGCCATCCTCTGCGTCTCGACCCAAGGGCCCGCGCGGGCCGCCGTGCGCATGGGGGAATGGAAGTTAATGGTGAACGGCGGCGCCGCGGAAGCCGACGAGGCGGAGGCGCCGAAGGCCAAGGGCAAGAACGCCAAAGCCGCCGCCAAGGTCGAGCCGGTCGCGCTCTACCACCTGACCGACGATCCGGGCGAGACCAAGAACCTCGCCGCCGCCCAGCCGGAACGCGTCAAGGCGATGCGCGCCCGCCTGGCCGAGCTGCTCAAGGACGCCGTGCCCCCGGGCAACGCGGCCGCCAAATGAACCGACGGCTCGGCCTGCTCGTCGCCGCGCTCCTTTGGGCGGCGGGACTCCCCGCGGACGAACCCCGCCGCCCGAACATCCTGTTCGTGCTCGTCGACGACCTGGGTTGGGGCGACTTCTCCTGTTTCGGCAACACCGAGGCCAAGACGCCGAACATCGACCGCCTCGCGGCGGAAGGGCTGGCGTTCGCCCAGTTCTACGTGAACTCGCCGATCTGCTCGCCGTCGCGCTGCGCCCTGCTCACCGGCCAGTACCCGCAACGTTGGCGGATCACTTCCTACCTGAGCCACCGGGCCGACAACACCCGCCGCGGGATGGCGCAATGGCTGGACCCGGCCGCGCCCTCCTTGGGCCGCACCTTACAGGCCGCCGGCTATGCGACCGGCCACTTCGGCAAATGGCATCTCGGCGGACAGCGCGACGTGGACGACGCCCCCGCGATCGCCCGCTACGGCTTCGACGCCTCGCTGACCAATTTCGAGGGCATGGGCCCGAAACTCCTGCCGCTGACCCGGACGCCGGACGCGCCCTCGTTCAGGAAGATCTGGGCCGACGCCGAACGCCTCGGCGGCCCGGTGACCTGGACGGACCGCGCCCAGGTGACCTCCGGCTTCGCGGATGCGGCCTTGCGCTTCATCGACGCGGCCGCCGCGCAGCGGAGGCCTTTCTACGTCAACCTCTGGCCCGACGACGTGCACAGCCCGTATTTCCCGCCGCTCGAAAAGTGGACGCCGGGCAAGCGCCCGCTCTACGTGGCGGTGCTCGCGGAGATGGATCGCCAGCTCGGCCGGATCCTGGACCGCGTCCGCACCGACCCCGCGTTGCGCGACAACACGATCGTGCTCCTCTGCTCCGACAACGGCCCGGAACCGGGCGCCGGCCGGGCCGGTCCCTTCCGGGGCAACAAGACGCAGCTCTTCGAGGGCGGGATCCGTTCTCCGCTCATCGTCTGGGCCCCGGGCTTGATGGCCAAGGGCCGGGTCGGCCAGCGCGACGAAACCTCCGTCTTCGCCGCGATGGACCTGGCCCCTTCCCTCGCCGCGCTCGCCGGTGCCAAGGACCCCGCCGGGGCCAGCCCGGATGGGCAGGACCTGGCGCGCACCTTGCTGGGCGAAGCGGGCGCCCACCGCGGGCCGCTCTGCTGGAGCCGTCCACCGGACCGCAAGACCTGGCCGCCCGCGTTGGCCGAACCGGCGCCCGACCTCGCGATCCGCGACGGCGACTGGAAGCTCCTCTGCGAGTACGACGGCTCGAAACCCCTGCTCTACGACCTTAGGCGCGACCCGGGCGAGACCCGCGACCTGGCCGCCCAGGAGCCGGCCGTAGTCGCGCGCCTCACCCAGACCTTACTGGCCTGGCATCGCGGGATGCCCCCGGACCGCGGACCCGCGCTCGGCCCGAAGCCATCCGGACGCTGACGCGTCCAGCCGGGCTCACTTACCCGACTTCTTCTTTTTCGCGGCGCCCGGCTCCGGTCCGTCATGGTCCGAGTAATCGCTGCCCCAGAGCGGCTTCATGTTGCCGCGGTTCCAATCGTCCCAACGCGCCTGCAGCTGCCTGACCTTCTCCGGCTGCTCGGCGGAGAGGTCCTTGTCCTCGTGGATATCCTTGGAGAGGTCGTAGAGCTTGACCGCGCTGACCGGTTGGCGCTTGCCCGTGTTCGTGTCGGCGTTGCCGTCGTAACGCACCAGTTTCCAGTCGCCTTGGCGGATGGCCATCTGTTCGCCGAAGCGCCAATACAGCGCCTCATGGGGGGCCGTCTTCGCCGTGCCCGCGAAGAACGGCAGGAGGTCGACGCCCTCCAACTTCCATTCCGGCGACGGAGCCACGCCCGCGGCGGCGAGCGCGGTCGCCGGCAGGTCGAGCTGGACCACGGGCTGGTCGTAGACGGCCGGCTTGATCCGGTCGGGCCAGGCGACCAGGAAGGGCACGCGGATGCCGCCCTCGAGGGTGGTGCGCTTGGAACCACGCAACGGCGCGTTCGCCGAACCGTTGGTCGTGGTGCCGTTCATGACCGGCCCGCCGTTGTCGCTGATGAAGCAGACGAGGGTGCGGCCCTCCTGGCCGCTCTCCTTGAGGGCCTGGCGGACCCGGCCGATGTTGTCGTCCATCGCCGAAAGCATCGCCGCGTAGGTCCGGCGCTTCCTGTCGGGGATGGCGGCGAACTTCGCCAAGCGCGCGTCGGTGGCGTCCATCGGCGTGTGCACCGCGTTGAAGGTCAGGTAGAGGAACCAGGGGCGATCGGCGTGCTGGCGGACGAAGGCTTCGGCTTCGCGGCCGAAGGCATCGGTGGTGTAATCCATCTCCTTCACCGGCTGGTTGCCGCGCAGGATGCCGCCGGCGTTGAAGTAACTGTGGGCGCCGCCGAGGAACCCGAAGAATTCGGCGAAGCCGCGGCTCGGCGGGGTCTGCGCGGGCTGGGACCCGAGGTGCCACTTGCCGACCATGCCGGTGACATAGCCGGCCTTGCCGAGGCGTTCCGGCAGGATAGTTTCGGTCAGCGGCAGCCCGTTCGCCCCGCCCGGATTGAACTCGTGGCCGAACCGCACCTGATGCCGACCGGTCAGCAGCCCGGCACGCGTGGGCGAGCAATACGGACCGGTGACGTAGCCGTTCGTGCAGCGCACGCCCGCGGCCGCCAGCGCATCGAGGTGGGGCGTCGGGATATCCTTGCAGCCGTGGAACCCGACGTCGGCGTAGCCCAGGTCATCGCCGACGATGAACAGGATGTTGGGGCGGTCCGCGGCGGCGAGGGTGGCGGCGAGGAGGAGCAGCAGGCAACGCATGGTATGAACAGGATACACCCGAGCAGGGTGAAAAGTTGCCACAAGGTCGAACTACCCCCTTAAACCAGCGATCGGGGGCGAATTCGTTGGCGACCAGGCCGAGCCTCGGTCAAGGTGAGACGATGCCCGTAATCACGCCACCACCCCTGCCGCCGGCGCCCACACCCACCCCCTTGGGCCGACTCGCGATCATCGGCGCCTTACTCGGCGGCCTCACCGCCCTGGGCCTGACGCTCATTTACCTGACGCAAAGCCTCGGCGGGCCGAGCAACCTCGACCTCGGCGGCTTGATCTTCCTCGGCGCCGTGCTGCTGACCCCGCTGACGCCCTTTGTCGCCGTCGGGGCGGCCGCGACCCGCTGGCGCGAGACGCCGATGCTCGTCGCCGGCCTCGTCTTCGAAGTTCTCGCGCTGGCGAGCTGCTGGTATTACGCGCAGCTCGCCTTCCGCCTGGTCAAGCCCGACGCGTTGGAGGCGTTGACCTTCCTCTTCCTGCCGGTCTACCAGTTCGCCGGCCTCGGCCTCTGCCTCGGAATGGGCGCGGCCTGGCAGGCTTGGCGCGGACGACCGTGAAAAAAGAAGGCGCGGATCGCTCCGCGCCTTCGCCCATCGCTCGCGCTTCCGCTTACAGGAAGAGCGGGCGGATGTGGCGCTCGAGGAGGTTGCCGGTGACGTTCCGGGCGCAGGACTCGCGGCAGGCCTTGAGCTGCTCGAGGTAGCGCGGGCCCATCTTGGCGGCGACCTTGAAGCCGACGTGGATGAGCTGGCGGATGTTGGCGTTGTAGAGCGGGTTCTGCTGGTC
>JBIISU010000065.1:0-5997 GCA_044340815.1 Opitutales bacterium
GCTACGAATCACCCGCCGGCCTGCCGAGCGGGGATCGTTACCAGGCGACCTACCTGGGCCTGAATTACTACGTGGCGGGCCATCGGATCAAGGTGCTGTCGGGCGTCGAGCACGCCCGCATGAACACCAGCGATGCCTTCACCGTCTTCGCGGGCTTCCGCATGTTCTTCGGCCCGCAATCGAACGCCCCCTACCCCGGCAACAAGTTGCTCAAAGGGATTTGGTGAAGTGAGTTAACGGCCTGTCCGGCTTTCCCCCGCCATTCATCGCCCAAGATCGGCGCGGAGACCCCAACGGTGTGCCAGGATGAGGTGGGATGTTGGCTGGCCGAACGTGCGATAGGTTTTTTACTATTTTAAACATAAAAAGATTAGTGTTTATTCAATGAGCGGTTGTCGATTTACGGAGCAGTATGCCTAAGGTTCTGGACCCGACCCTCCTCTTCTTCGCGTTCGGCATGTTCGCCGGGCTGGTGCGATCCAACCTGGAGATCCCGGCCCAAGCTTCGAAGATGCTCGCCCAGTTGCTGCTCATCGCGCTCGGGCTCAAGGGCGGGTTCGCCTTGGCCCATTCGGGCTTCGGCCCCGAAGTCCTCGCGGGCCTAGGCTGCGCGCTCTTCCTGGCGACGGCGATCCCGGTGCTGGGCTACCTCAGCCTGCGGCGCCTGCTGCCCCGGTTCGAAGCCATCGCCCTCGCGGCGAGCTTTGGCTCCGTCAGCGCGGTGGCCTTCATCGCCGCGACCCAACGGCTCGAGGACGCCGGCCTGAACTTCGGCGGGTACATGTCCGCGGCGATGGCGATCATGGAGTCGCCGGCGATCGTGCTGGCGGTCGTCGCCGCCGGCTTCGCCCGCCACGCCGCCGGCGGACCGCACGCCTCGGTGCGGCCCGGCCGGATCCTGCACGAATCGCTGACCGACGGCACGCAGATGCTGCTGCTGGGCCCGATGCTCATCGGCTATGTCTCCGGCGACCCGGGCAAGGCCATCCTCCAGCCCGTCTTCCTCGACCTCTTCAGGTGCATCCTGGCGCTGTTCCTCCTCGACATGGGCCTGCTCGTGGCGCGCAACCTCGGCAAACTGTCGCTCGACCAGAAACCGGCGCTCGTCTACGCGCTGGTGGCGCCGTTCGTCCACGCCGCACTGGCGTTGCTCTGCTGCCGGGCGCTCGGCCTGCATGCGGGCGATGGCGCCTTGCTCATGACGCTCGCCGCCAGCGCCTCCTTCATCGCGGTTCCCGCCGTGCTCCGGCAGGCCGTGCCGGAAGCCAACCCCACCCTCTACTTCGGCCTGGCGCTGGCGGTGAACTTCCCGCTCAACCTCATCTTCGGCATCCCGCTCTGGATCGAGCTCGCGCGGCGCTACCTCGCCCCCTGAGCGGGCAAACCGATTCACGCAGGCGCCGCCGGGGCCCGCCTAATCTTCGCGAGGGAACTGAGGTTGGGATTGTCACACCGACGCATCAGGACGACCCTCGGGCCATGAAGGCCGACCGCGCCCAAGCTCCCCGCAGACCAGCCTGCCGTCGTGCCGGCTGGCTCGCGGACACTGGGGCGGCCACGTTTACCTCCCTCGCATCGGTGGCGCTGGCGCTGCTGTGCATCGCCGACTTACCGGTGGCGTCGGCCGCACCGAACCCGATCAGCGTCTGGGACTTCGGCGCCAAGGGCGACGGCGTCACCGACGACACGGCGGCCATCAACGCGGCCATCGTCGCGGCGCAAAAACAGGGTCCAGGCGCCGTCGTCTCGCTGCCCGCGGGCCGCTACCGGACGGCTCTGGGAGCGGAGAAGTCCATTCGCATCGCGGGCGCCGACGGGCTGACGTTCCAGGGGGAAGGCGACACGACCATCGTATCGGGCGACCTGGATGCGCCGGTTTTCCGGATCCTCGACAGCCAACGCATCACCGTCCGCCGGATCTCCATCGACCACGATCCCCTGGGCTACACCCAGGGCACGATCACCGGCGTGGATGTCGCCAACCTGACCTGCGAAGTGACGATCGACCCCGGCTACCCGGCGCCGAACGAGCCGAGGTTCAAGGGGGCGCAGGTGCATCCGTTCGTTTTCCCGGAGAAGGCGTACTACCAACTTGACCGCCACTGGCCCAACCCGGTGGAGATGGTCAGGACCGGCGAGCGGACCTGGAAGTGGAAGCTGCAAGGGCCGCCCCACCTCGACAACTGGCCCGGCAAGAGGTTCTTCCTCTACACCGAGAGCCGCAGCCACGCCTTCATCCTCAGCCACCTGCGCGACACGACGCTGGAAGACATCCGCTACTGGGGCGGCGGCGCCAACGCGGGCTTCTACGTCAACGGGCTGGAAGGCCTCACGACGTTCAGGCGCTTCGTGATCGGCGCGCCCACCGGCTCCGACCGACTCTATGCCTGCGCGGGCGGCGGCCAGGTCAGCGGCCTGCGCGGAAAACTCCTGCTCGACCGGTGCGACTTCTCCAGGATCGACGACGACGGCCTCGATATCCTGTCGAATTACACGCGCATCCTCGGGCAGAAGGACGCGAGGACGCTGGTCGTGCAGGCCAAGAACAGCGATTACCGCCCGGGCGACCGGGTGGAGCTCTGGGATTGGCGGCACAAGCGGAAGCGCGCGGAAGCCCTCATCACCGCGGCCCAGGGCCAACCCGGCGGGTCGTTCCTGCTCACCTTGGACCGGGACGTCGCGACCGAGCGCGTCGGCGCGGGCGTCGGCCTGCATTTCAGCCGCGAATCCATGACCGATGGCATCGACCGGCTCATCAACGTGGCGACCCTGGGGCAGGAAACCATCATCCGCGACAGCCAGTTCCAGGTCTTCCGCGCGAAGTGCCTCAACCTGAAGGCCGCCCACTGCACGGTCGAACGCTGCACCTTCCGCAATAGCTTCCAGCCCGCGATTTCCGCGGCGCCGGAATGGTACTTCGAGGAAGGGTCGGCGATCCGCCACTTCACGGTGCGCGACTGCACCTTCACCGACAACAATCACCCCAACATCGTCATCGGCGCCTCCCCCGTGACGGGACTGCCGGGCGCCAAGCCCACCGTGAGCGCGGCGCCCGGCGACGTCTCGCACGACAGCGCCCAGATCCTGATCGAAGGCAACTCGTTCGCCGGCTTCGGCACCACCCCGAGCGTCTTCAGCTGGAATTGGCCCGTCGGCCCGGCCATCACCATCACGAACGCGGCCCAGGTCACGGTCCGCGGAAATAAGTTCGGTCCCCTCGCCGAGCGGGCGCCCCCCGGCACACCCAAGATCATCGTCGAGAATTCCGCGGACGTACGGATCACGGATAACCAAGGCCTCACCGCCGAGCAAACCACCGGCCGCTGACGCGGACCGCGGGTAGATTCCCAAGCTAGTTTCACCATGGGCCAAACTAGCCCCGCATCCGTGCGGCGGGCGCAATTCTGGAGCCATCTGCGATTGCCTGCGGCGGGGATTCGCCTAGTCGTCGTGCACCAAGCCCCATGGACACCGCCAAGCGTCGCTGGTCCGCCCTCACCCTGCTCCTCTGCCTCGCCTTGACCCCGGCGTGGGCGGCGCGGAAGGAGAAGCCCGACCCCGAGAAGTTGGAGTACGCCCGCAAGATGGACGAGCTCCACGACCGCCTCGTGGTCGCCCGGGTGTTCGTCGACCACGAAACCGTGTGGCCCGGCCAGGTGCTCAAGGCGAGTTCGCTGCTGATCAACAACTCCGCGGCCGACCTGACGGTCCCCCAACGCCCGGGCGACGCGCCCGACGGCCCGCCGAGCCTCGGCAAGGAGATCTGGTACCTGAAGCAGCTGGGCAAAGGCCCGACGGCCACCGAGCGACGGGAGGGCCTGGATGGGCGCACCCGGCTCGGCGAGCGCGTCCACCAAGTCCGCCAGTTGAAGGCCGGCGCGAGCATCGAACTGGACTGCCCCGAGGCGCGGGTGGACCCCGCCAAGCTGAAGCTCCGGGAGGGCAACTACGAGGTTTCGGTCGACTTCGTGAACGCGGACGGTCGCGTGGTCGCCACGGGGACGCAGTTGTTCCGGGTCAAGATCCATGACCCGCGCGAAGCCAGCATGCCGGAGGGCCGGCGGGAGGCGGCCCTCCTGAAGATGTGGCAGCCAAACTTCGAGATGCTGCCGCTGACGCTCAGCGCGACCACCGTCAGCCGCGGCGAAGTCGTCCAGGCGAGATGCGTGGTGCGGAACACCGCCGGGCTGGTCGAACTGCCCTTCGACGCCTTGAGCCTGACCCCCTGGAAGGAGGACTTCGGAAACGAACAATGGCGATTCGGCCGCTGCGTCTACGTGCGGTCCTGCGACCGGGCGCGCGCCCCGGACGGGGGCGTCTACCTCAAGTCGGAGAACCCCCACCCGCAGTTCGAAACCGGCTACTACCTGCATGGCTTCGGCGGCCAGCAGCTGAATTTCCACCGCAAGGACCGGACCCATTTCGCGCCGGGCGAGGAACTCGTGTTCAGCAAGACGATCAAGACCGCCGACCTGGAGCCGGGCACCTACGAGATCCGGCTGAGCGTCGGCGGCGCGCGCGCCGGGGACGTCGGCGTCCGCCGGCAGTTCCTCACGGTCACGCCGTGACCTCCCGGCGATCCGCCCGGGACTGCTCGTGACAGGCCGTCGGAGGGATTGCGATTCACTCCACGGAGCACGTTGAGATCCACTTAACGCCAAGCCCCGGCCTCCACCATCAGGCGGGGACCGCAACGAAGCCGGCTGGGTTCACGTGCCCCTGAAGGCCGTCACCTGAAATCTTCCGCCGTCAGGGCTTTGGGCCGGTTGCCGGACCATCCCACGGCGGCGCGGGAGAGGAACCAGGTGGCGCCCCGATCGTTGTTGCCCTGAAAGAAGAGCCACGTTTGCCCGTCTCGTCCCGTGAACACGCCGGGGTGGCCGGACTCCGAGAAGTTCCACTCGCCCGGCTGGCCATTGCGCAGGAAGGGCTCCTTCCCGCAGCGCTCCCATTTCAAGCCGTCGCGACTGACCGCGACCCCGACTTGCTGCGGATCGTTGTTGTAGCCGCCGGCATAGAACATGACGAGCTCATCGCCCCGACGACAAAGGGAAGGAGCTTCGATGCAGAGCCTTTCCCAGGGCAGCTCCGGCTTCAGGATGGGCGCGTCGCGGAGCTGCTTCCAGCTTTGCCGCCCGAAGTCGGACTTCAGGTCGGCGCCGGCCACGCCGAGCATCTGGATCTTCATCTCCGGATCGCGCGTGGCGAAATAGAGCAGCAACTGGTCTCCCACGGGAAACACCTCCGGGTCGATGGCCCGCCCACTGGTCCACCCTCCGGTCGGATGAAACACGGGGTTGCTCGGATCGCGGGTGAAGCGTAGGCCATCCTCGGAGACGGCGTGGCAGATGCCGTCCTTCCGCCCGTTGCCGTAGCTCGCGTAGAAGAGATGCACCTTGCCCCCGAGCACGATGGCGCTCGGCGTGCAGAGGCCCCTTCGCTCGCACTCCTGCTCCGGCCAGAGTTCGCCGACCTTCTTCCAGGTGAACAAGTCGCGGCTTTCCGCGATGCCGATCGACCAACCCGCGGGAGCGTTGGCCGGCGCCAGCTTGGGAGCGAAAGGGGGCAGCGAAAAATACATGAGGTAGCGGCCGCCGAACTCGATCACGTTGGGATCCTTCGACATCGGGCTACCCAGCCGAGTCGAGTCCGCCCATTTCATCATCCGCGCAGGGGCTGCGGGGGATGCCACCGGCGCGGAAAACGCCGGAGGCGCGAGCAGCCAGACGGCCAGACAAGTGAGGGTGAGATGCATGTTGCTTTGAATCCCTATGCCGTCGCTGGGGTAGCCACGGAGGTGAGTCCAGCAGTTTACACTGGAGTACGCATACCTTCGGCGAACCCACCCCCAGAGTCAACCAGCAGCGGGACGATCGCACCGAAGGGCTCCCTTGACCTTTCCGTGCGGCGATGGGGGCCAACCTAATCTACGCAAATTTGCGTAGATTAGGGTCCGCCAATCTACGCATCCGGCCCTGTTCGGAACACGCTAAAAGG
>JBIISU010000066.1:0-5986 GCA_044340815.1 Opitutales bacterium
AGGCCAAATTGCTCCCCACCACCAAGTAAAACCATGCGCCCCCTCTTCGCCCTCTTCCTCGGCCTCGCGTCGCTCGTCGCGGCGGAGCCGACGCTGACCCTAACCAGCCCGGCGGCACAGGCGGTCCTGCAGCGTCAGACCGCAAACGCAGGATGCGTCCTGGTGAGCGGCGAAATCCAGTCGGACTTAACCGTCAGCGTGGAAATCCGCCTCGATGGCGGCGACTGGAAGCCCGTGGCGACCTTCGGCAACCTGGGCAAGTTTCACGCCCAAAGCTTCACCCAAACCCTCGAGCTTCCCCAAGGCATGCATACGCTCGAAGCCCGCGCGGTCCGCGACGGTCAGACATTGGCCAGCGTGCCTAGCGTCAAGTTCGGCGTCGGCGAGGTCTTCGTGGTGACCGGCCAATCCAACTCCGCGAATCACGGGGCGGTGAAGATGAAGGCCGCCTCCGACCAGGTCTTCACGCTGACTCCGCAAGGCACCTGGCAACCTTGCGCAGACCCCCAGCCGGGCGCTTCCGGCGGAGGCGGCAGCATCCTGCCGGCGCTCGGCGACGAACTCCAAAAGCGGCTCGGCGTGCCGATTGGCTTCATTCCCTGCGGCATCGGCGCCACCAGCGTCCGCGAATGGCTGCCGACCGGGATCACTTTCCCGAACCCGCCCACCATCCTGAGCCGCGTGAAGAAGACCGCCGACGGGCAGTGGGAGTCCGACGGCAAAGCCTACGCGATGCTCGTGAAGCGGATGGGCTCGGTGCCGGCGTTCCGCGCGGTGCTGTGGCACCAGGGCGAGAGCGACGCCAACCAGAAGGACGCCACGCGCACGCTGCCGGGCAAACTCTACGCCACCTACCTGACCCAACTGATCCAACGCGCCCAGCAGGACAGCCGCCGGCCCGCCTCGTGGTTCGTGGCCCAGGTGAGCTACCACGGCCCCACCGACGTGGGGTCCGAGGATATCCGCGGCGCGCAGGCGAGCCTCTGGAAGGCGCAGGTCGCCCTGGAGGGCCCCGATAGCGACGCCCTGCGCGGCGAGCTCCGCGACGGGGGCGGCAAGGGGGTGCATTTCTCCGGCGAGGGGCTCAAGGCCCATGCCCACGCCTGGGCCGAGAAACTCGTCCCCTGGATCGCGGCCCAACGCTAAAACTTCATACCACCATGCTTAAACAGTTCATCCTACTGACCCTCAGCGTCATCGCCGTCCGCGCGGAACTCTCGCCCTCGGTCTACCGCCAACTCCAAGCCGAGGCCCCCGAGGCCCTCCAGGTCACCGTCGAACAGGTCGTGACGAAGGTAACCCCGGGCAAGGACGGCACCGACACGGAGGTGACGGCCACCGCCACGGTCCAAAGCGTGACGCGCTCCGCCAGTGGCCTCAAACCGGCGACGAAGATCACGATCCATTATAACGTCGTCCGCCCCGTGGTCCCGATGCCCGGCCCTAGCCCGCTGCCGGTGCTCGCGAAAGGCCCGACCGCCGCCTTCCTCCAAAAGGACGCCGATGGCAACTACCGCCCCGCCGCCCGCGGCATGAGCTTCACCCAGCTCTAGGCGGGAGGTTTGGTTTTTCCTTTGGTCGGGCTGGTGAGATTCGAACTCACGACCTCTTGCACCCCATGCAAGCGCGCTACCAGACTACGCTACAGCCCGAGAAAGGAAGGTTCGTTAAGCCCAAGGGGGGCGGAGATGTCAACCCGACAAACAAAACCGCCCCTTTCCTCGACAGAAAGGGCGGGATTGCCTAGGAAATCCTCATGCGACGTCTCCCCGCGTTCCTCCTGCTGGTCCTCGCCGCCGGCGCGTTCGCCGCAGAGGTGAGCCGCCCGAACATCGTCTTCATCCTGGCCGACGACTTGGGCTACGGCGAAGTGGGCTTCAACGGGCAGAAGAAGATCCTGACCCCGAACGTCGACCGGCTGGCCCGCGAGGGCCTGGTGCTCAACCGCCACTACTGCGGCAACGCGGTCTGCGCTCCCTCGCGCGCGGTGCTGATGACCGGCCTCAATCCGGGCCAAGCCCCGGTGCGCGACAACGCGGACGTCGGCCAAGGCGAGCAGATCCCCCTGCCGGCGGGCATCATGACCTTGCCGAACACCCTGAAGAAGGCCGGCTACAAGACGGCGGCGTTCGGCAAGTGGGGCCTGGGGTCCATGGATTCGACGGGCAATATCTTCCAACAGGGATTCGACCATTTCATCGGGCTCACCAGCCAGTGGCAGGCGCACAGCCACTACCCGGCGGCGCTCTGGGTGGATGATAAGCTCACCCCGTTGAACAACGGCCCGCAGGGCGTGCCGGGCCACGGCGGCTTCCCGGCGGGCGCCGACGTCAACGACCCGGCGAACTACGCGGCGTTCGTCGGCCGGGACTTCGCGCCCGACCATTTCATCCGCGGCGCCGAGGCGTTCATCGCGGCCAACGCCAAGCAGCCGTTCTTCCTCTACTTCGCCTCGCCCCTACCCCACGTCTCCCTGCAGGTCCCGGCCGAGGACCTCGCGGTCTACGCCGGCAAGTTCCCGGAGGATAAGCCGTTCGCGCCCGCGGCCAAGGGCTCCTACGTCCCCAACCGCACGCCCTACGCGACCTACGCCGCGATGATCACCCGCCTCGACAAGGACGTCGGGCGGATCGTCGCCGCCCTCGAGAAGGCCGGCGTGGCCGACAACACGCTCATCGTGTTCTCCGGCGACAACGGCGCGACCCATGACGTCGGCGGCGTCGACACGAAGTTCTTCGCCTCCGCGGGCGGGCTGCGCGGGCTCAAGGGTTCGCTGCACGAAGGCGGCGTCCGCGAGCCGACCGTGGTGCGCTGGCCCGCGGGCATCAAGCCGGGGCGCCGCTCCGACCTGACCACGGGCTTCGAGGATTGGCTGCTCACCTTCGCCGACCTCGCCGGCGTCAAGCCGTCCGGTCCGACCACGGGCGAGAGCCTCGTGCCGACGCTCAAGGGCGAGCCGCAGACGCGCGTCCACCCGCTCTACCGCGAATTCCCGGGCTATGGACACCAGCAGGCGATCTGGGACGGCAAGTGGAAGGCGATCCGCACGGACATGCTCAAGCAGCTGAACCAGACGCGCCAGGTGGCGACCCAGCTGTACGACCTCTCGGCCGACCCGGCCGAGTCGAACGACCTGGCGGCGAAATTCCCCGAAGTGGTCAAGGAACTGGAAGCCAAGATGGCCGCGGCCCGCCAACCGCACCCGAAATTCCCCGTGGCCGGCCTGGACCCGCTGCCGGAGGGCAAGGCCAAGAAGAAGGCCGCCAAGTAGACCGATGGGCCGGCTCCTCCCGCTGCTCGGCCTCGCGTGCCTCGGTCTGACGCTCGCCGCGGCGGAGACCCCCACCCTGCTGCCGGGCCGGCAGGTGCCGGACGCCCCGTCCACCGACCTGACCGGCAAGCCGCACCGTCTGGCCGACGCTTCCCGGTACGCGGGCATGGCCATCGCGCTCTCCAGCGCCACCTGCCCGGTGAGCAAACGGCAGATGCCGTCGCTCGCGAAACTCGAGCAGGAACTCTCGAACCGCGGCATCGCGCTGCTGGTGCTCAACCCGATGAAGACCGAGACGGACGACGAGATCCGCGCGCAGGTCGCGGCCGCGGGCGTACGCTCCACCGTCTGCCATGACATCGCCCAGACGGTGGCCCGGGCCCTGCAGGCGCGCACGACGACCGAGGTCTTCCTCCTGGCCCCGGACCGCACGCTGGTCTACCGCGGGGCGCTCGACGACCAATACGGGGTGACCTTCAGCCGCGAAGCCCCGACGGTCAGCCACCTGCTCGAAGCGGCCGACGCGCTCAAGGCGGGCCGCAAGCCGCTGCGCGCGATGACCGCAGCCCCCGGCTGCGAACTCGACCTCGGGCCGCGGCCGTCCGACGCGCCGACCACGCTCACTTACCACCGCGATGTCGCGCGGATCCTGCAGCAGCACTGCGTCGATTGCCACCGTCCCGAGGGCATCGCGCCGTTCCGGCTGGATTCGCTGGCGGCGGTGACCGAACGGGCCAAGACCATCCGCCGCGTGGTCACGGAGGGACAGATGCCGCCGTGGTTCGCGGCGCCCCTCCCGGGCGGCCAGCCCAGCCCGTGGGCCAACGACTGCTCCCTGCCCGCCTCCGACCGGCGCGACCTGCTGGCGTGGCTGGATTCGACGGACCGCCCGGCGGGCGATCCGGCCGACGCGCCGAAGGCGCGGACGTACCCGGGGGCCTGGAGCATCGGCCAGCCCGACGCGGTGCTGCAGGTCAGCCGACCGCACGTCATCCAGGCCGACGGCTTCATGCGCTACGAGCATGACACGATCGCGACCACCTTCCCGGAGGACCGCTGGATCCAGGGCTACGAAATCCTGCCCACCGCGCGCGGGGTCGTGCACCACGTCATCGTCCGCTGCGTCCGCCCGGGCGAGAAGCCCAAGTTCGGCGGGGCCGAGGACTACTGGGCGGCCTACGTGCCGGGCAACGGCAGCCACGTCTACCCGACGGGTTTCGCGCGCAAGCTGCCCGCGGGCGCCACGCTGACCTTCCAGATTCATTACACGCCCAACGGGCAAGCCACCACGGACCAACTGAAGCTCGGCCTGCGCTTCGCGAAGACCCCGCCGCGCTACGAGATGCGCACGGTCGGCCTGGCCAACGTGCGGCTCGACATCCCCCCGGGCGCGCCCCGCCACGTCGAGACGCTGGTGCGTCCGGTGCCGGTCGACCTGCCGGTCACGGCCTTGATGGCGCACATGCACGTGCGCGGGGCGGCCTTCAAGTTCGAGCTGCTGGACCGGAACGGCAAGGCCGAGACGTTGCTCGACCTCCCGCGCTACGACTTCAACTGGCAGATCCGCCACGACTACGCCGAGCCGCGCGTCCTGCCGCAGGGCAGCCGGGTCCGGATCACCGCGGTGTTCGACAACAGCGCCGGCAACCCGGCCAACCCCGACCCGACCCAACGCGTCCGGTGGGGCGAGCAGACTTTCGACGAGATGATGATCGGCTACGTCGAGTACTACGTGCCGGCCCGCTGAGCGGGGCTCAGGCGCCGCCGCGGCGGATCTCGGAACCCTCGAAGCGGATCGACACGCGCCAGACCTTCTTGACGCGGGTCAGGATGCGGCCGGTCGTGAGGTCGAAGGACTCGGGGATCTCGATGCGGTGCTGGTCGACCACGGCGTGGAAACCGCGCTCCGAGAAGATGTCGATGAACATCGCGATCGCCAGGGCGTCGTCGAAGACGGGCGTCTCGATGTTGACGTGCGCCTGGCCCGAGATGGCGTGCGAACGGATGATCGGCAGGAACTTCTCCTGGATCAGTTCGATGACGCGGCGGAAGAGGACGGTCTGGCGCTCGGCGTAGTCGTCCAGGCGGCGGACGAGGTCCTGGCGGGCGTGCTGGGTGATCTGCGACGACAGCGGGATCGGCGAGATGAGGTCGTACGTCTCCTCGGAGAGCTCGAGGGAGCTCTGGTACTGCAGCTCCTTGATGATGCGGGCCTGGACCTCGGGCAACGACCCCTGCGCGTTGATGAAGTGGTAGTGGAAGATGTCCCGCAGCGACTGCAGCGGCTCGTAGGTGCGCTCCTTGAAGACGCGGTAGCGGTTGCGGGCGGCCTCGGCGCTGAGGTCGGTCTTGCGCACCTCGACCTCCGGGGCGCCGTCGCGCTTGGCGCGCTCGTTCTGCTCGAGGCACTCCTGGCCGCGCTTGAGCTGGCGGCGCACCGACTCGTTCTCGTCGACGAAGAGGACGAGGATGTGGAAATGGGGCTTGGGGAAGCGGACGCCGTCCGCGGTGTGCCGGAACTCCTGGCGGAGGTCGTTGAGCCGCGCGAAGAGGTGCTTGAGGCACTCCACCTGGACCATCGAGCGCGGGAAGCCGTCGACGACGGCCCCGGTGTCGTACTGGGGCTCGAGGAGCTTGCGGAAGAGGATCTCGACCACCTCGCGGTCGCCGACGAGCATGCCGGCGTCGATGCGCTTCTTGGCCTCGGGGCTGGAG
>JBIISU010000067.1:0-5972 GCA_044340815.1 Opitutales bacterium
AGCTCCTTCTGGACGATTGGCTCCTCGGAGAACTGGTCGAGCAGGCCCCAGGCGGGCCGGCGACCGTTCATCTCCTCGTAGTTCTTCAGGGCCTCCTCGCAGGAGGTCGCGTGCATCCAGCCCAGCAGGCGGTTCAGGTTCTTGCCGAAGCGCGAGTGCAGTTCGTTGTACTTCGCCATGCGGGCGAAGGTCGTCTTCACCGCCACGCCCGGGGTCGAGCGGATCATGCGGTCCAGTTCGGCGATGGTGGGGTCGGTCAGCTTCTTGGAATCCTTGATGCCCGCCTTGATCCACTCGCGCACCACGTCGCCCGAGGCGATCACGCAGGCCGAGACCACCGGGCCGAAGAGGTCGCCCTTGCCGGACTCGTCCAGGCCGGCGTGCTCCTCGAACCACTCGGGGTTGAGCTCCGCGTCGTAGCCCAGGACCGCCTGGCCGGTCACGTCGGGCTCGAGGGTGAACTTCACGAAGTCCTCGGTGCCCTTGCCGGAGATCACGCACTTGCCGGACTTGTAGTGCACGATGTTCAGGTTCTCGCCCTTGAAGGCGAAGGCCGCGTGCTCGACGGGGAAGGAGACCCATCCCTTCGCGACGAGGATACCCCGCAGCTTGGTGGCCTGGGTGGAGTCCAACTTGAGGGTGTGCATCGCCACCTTCTTCGGTTCGTCGTCGGAGTCCTGCTTTGCCTTTCGTGCCATGTCCTCCAAGGTCTACCGAGCCGCAGGACCAAATCCAGCCCCATCCCATGCCGACCCCTGAACCCCAGCCTTTCGCGGTCGCCCCGGCGTTCCGGAAGGCCTTGTTGGCGTGGTTCGCCCGGCACCAGCGCCCGCTGCCTTGGCGGACGGAAGTCTCGGCCTACCGCACCGTCGTCTCGGAACTGATGTGCCAGCAGACCCAGGTGGCGACCGTCCTCCCGTATTTCGAACGTTGGGTGGCGCGCTGGCCCGGTTTCGACGCCTTGGCCCGGGCGCGGGAAGCCGAGGTCCTCGCCGCTTGGGCCGGCTTGGGTTACTACACCCGCGCCCGGAACCTGCTCGCCTTGGCGCAACAGGTCGCCGGTCGACCCGAGCCCCGCACCGCCGAAGCTTGGCGGGCCTTCAAGGGCGTCGGCCCCTACACCGCCGCCGCCATCGCCAGCATCGCGTTCCGCGAGCCGGTGGCGGTCATCGACGGCAACGTCATCCGGGTGCTTAGCCGTGTCGCCGGCCTTCGGGAACGTTTCAAGGACGGCGCCGCCGCCGCGAAGCGCGTGGCTCCCTGGGCGGACGCCTTGGTCGACCCGCGCCGCCCCGGCGACTTCAACCAGGCCATGATGGAGCTCGGCGCCACGGTCTGCCGCAAGGCCGCGCCGGATTGCGCCCGCTGCCCCGTCGCGCGCTGGTGCGACGCCGCTCGGCGCGGCGACGCCGCGGAGCTCCCGCGCTTCGCGCCCAAGGCGCGCCGGACGGACGAGGTGTCGCGCGGGCTGGTCCGCCACCGCGGGCGGGTCCTGCTCCAGCGCATCCCCGCCACGGCCCGCCGCCTCGCGGGCATGGCCGAGTTGCCGACGTTGGCGGCGCTCGGGGCGCCGGCCGTGGGCGAACCGACCCTGGTCCGCCGCCGCACCATCGGGTCGGTCACCTATGTCGAGAACCTCCACGCCCTCGCCGTCGGCGCCGCCGAGGCGCGGCGGTGGACCCGGGAGACGACGCTCGAATGGGTGGCGGAGGCGGAACTCGACGCGGTCGCGTTGACCGGCCCGCACCGGCGTTGGCTCCGCGAGTGGCTCAGTCCAGCCGGTCGGACAGCGCGCGGCAGACGGCCTTGAGGGCCGCCACGCGGGCGTGCCGCTTGTCGTCCCCCGAGACCACGATCCACGGCGCGTGCGGCGTGTCCGTGCGCGCGATCATGTCCTCGGCCGCCCGCAGGTTGTCGTCCCACTTCTTCCGGTTGCGGTAATCCTCGGCCGTCATCTTGTGGCGCTTGTGCGGCGACTCCTCGCGCGCCCGGAAGCGCCGGAGCTGCTCCTCCTTCGACAGGTTGATCCATAGCTTCACGACGATCATGCCGGTCTCGGCGAGGCGCGCCTCGAAGTCATTGATCTCGGCGTAGGCGCGGGCCCACTCGGCGTCCTTCGCGAAGCCCTCCACGCGCTCGACCATCACGCGTCCGAACCAGGAGCGGTCGAAGACCGCGAGGTGGCCGGGGGCGGGCACCTTGTTCCAGAAACGCCAGAGGTAGTGCCGCGCCTTCTCCTCGGGCGTGGGCGCCGGCGTCGGGTAGACCTGGTAGTGCGCGGCGTCGAGCATTCCGCAGAGGCGGCGGATCGCGCCGCCCTTGCCGGCGGCGTCGGGACCTTCGAGGACGACCACCGTCGCGAGGCCCTTCTGGGCGGCGAGCCGGGTGAGCCGGCCGAGGCGCGGCTGCAGCTTCGCCATCTGCTGGCTGTAGCCTTTCTTGTCGAGGGTCGGGTGGGCCGCGGCGCTCTCGAGCAGCCCGCGGGGGCGGCTGCCCGGCTTCTTCGCGACGACGGCGGCCCGCCGGCGCGAGGCCTGGTTGAGCTGGTCGGCGATCGCGAGGCCGGCGTGGAGGTCGCGGAGCTTCGTCTCGGCGGCGCCGCTGACGACCTTCCAGGGGAGGTTCTTGCCGCTGCCTTGGGCGCGCAGCGTGCGCGCCAGGTTCTGGCCGGCCTTCTTCGCGAGCAGCAGGTCGTCCGCCGTCACCACCCAGCCCTCGGCGTCGGTGTCTTCGGCTTCGCGCAGGCGTTTCCGCAGGCTCTTCTCCGGGGTCTCCAGCCAGACCTTCACCACCGAGGTCCCGTCGGCCGCGAGGAGTTCCTCGAACGAGCGGAGCGACTTCTGCCGCGCGCGGAGGGCCTCGCCGTCGAGTTCCTCGCGGATCGCCGCGGCCGCCGTGCGGGTCAGCCAATCGCCGACCACGATGGTGATGCGGCCCTTCGCCGGCATCTCCTGCCAATACGGCCAGAGGAAGGGGCGGCCGTCGCCGGCGTCCTCGGTCGGGGCGCAGATGCGGACCGTGCGGGCGTCGAACCACTCGGTCAGCTGGTTCGCCAGTTCGGAGGCCGCGAGCCGGTCGTTGCCGCCGAGCACGAGGACGGCCCCGCGCTGCTCGGCCGTGAGCCGACGCTGCGCCGCCAGGAGACGGAGGTGGAGGGCGGAGCGGGCTCGCTCCAGGGCGCTGCGGGTGGCCATCGCGGTCACTATGTCCCGCCCACCGCGGATGGGAAGCGCGATTGAGTGACGGTCGGGTGACGCCTCAGCCCAGCAGGTCGGCGATGTCGGCCACGTAGACCTGCCGGCCGCCGGCATGGGCGGAGTCGAAGCAGAACTGGCGGCCGCCGCGGCTGGCGGAAGGGTGCGTGTCGCAGCGCCATTCGGTGCCGTTGATGGCCGCGATCGTCGGGAACGCCCCGACCTCGATCCGGCGGTTGGTCGGGATGTGGTACAGGTAAGGACGCTGCAGCTTCCCGGGACCCTGCGGGTAGGTGTCGTTGAGCACCCACTCGTTGTGCGTATTCGGCAGGTAGGTGTTATGCCCGTTGCTCGGCATCGCGTCCTTGCCGACCACGGTCACCTCGTCGCTCAAGTCCTTGAAGAGGTAGAACCGCTCGCCGTGCGACGGGTGCCAGGCCCAGGCGAAGATGTGCCGCGGGTCGCGCCAGACGAAGTGCGACGTCCCGCCGTTGGGGTCCATCACGTGGACCATGCGGCCGTCGACGCCCATCGTCAGGGCGCGCGTGTGGAAGCCGCCCTTGTCGCCGGGATTGCGCCAGCGGTGCAGGAAGAAGAGACGCGTACCGTCGGTATTGCAGAGCAGGTGGTTGAACCAGTGGACCGAGCCGGCGCGGAAGGCCTTGGGAGCCGGGCCGGCGTACGGGATCTTGGTGGCGTCCGCCACCGTGAACAATAGGCGCTGCTGTCCGGTGGCCATGTCCATGCGCCAGATGCCCGTGTCTTCCGGGGCAGGGTTGAGCTTCCAGATGTCACGGACGGCCCCGGTCGCGTACCCGTAGCCCGGGCGGGTGACGTCGAGGCGGGCGAAGTCGGGCGCGAAGGCCGTCTGGCCGTCCGGGCTGAAGGTGTAGAAGGGGTGCGGCAGCGTGCGCCGGCGGCCAGACTTCACGTCGAGGATGCGCGTCACGAACCGCCCGTCCTCGCGGTCGTTCCAGGCGACCTCGCTCGCCGAGCCCGGCACCCATTGCAGCATGCAGCCTTGCTGCCAGTTCCACGCGCCGGACCCGCCGAGGTCGATCCAGCGGTCGCCGTCCTGGGTGTCGACCATCCCGACGCGGATCGAATCTGCCTTCGTCGGCGAGCGGCCTTCGAAGTCGACCTCGTTCGCGAGCACGAAGCGGTCGTCCGGGGAATACAGAAGTTTGTCGTAATAACCGCGCCAGTGGAATTTCGGCCCGCGGGTGATCGCGCGGATGCGGGCCGCCGCCGGTGCGCCTTGGCAGCCGGCGAGGAGGGCTCCGCCCATCAGCGCGGCGGCGCCGCCGAGGAAGCTGCGTCGATCCATGCGCTCAGCGATCCTCGTCCGCCGGGTTCTCGGCCGGGGGGAGCTCGCCCTTCTTGAGGGCGTCGAGCGTCTTCTGCAGCAGCTCCTTCATCTCCGGGTCCGCGGCCACCGCCACGGCCTGCTCCTGCAGCTTCACGGCCTCCTTCTTGTCGCCCTGCAGCCAGCGCACCCGGGCGAGCGTGTCCAGCTTGTCGCCTTCCTTGCCCTTGCTGAGCTTGACCGCGCGCACGGCGCACTTCTCCGCCAGCGCCAGGTTGGGCTTCTTGAGGAAGAGGGGGTTCGTGACCAGGTCCCAGGCCAGTTCGTTCTGCGCCTCGGCGTCGTCGGCCTCCTCCTCCGCGAGCTTGGCCAGCTGGAGGTAGAGTTTGGAGGGGTCGCCCTTGGCCAGCGCGATCTGGGCGCCGACCGAGTCGAGCAGGTCCTGGCGTTCCTCGACCGGCAGGACGGCGGCGGCGGCGGGCAGGGCCTTCTCGGCCGCGGCCCAGTCGCGGCGCATCATGGCCTCGGCCAGCGCCTGCAGCTTGGCCTCGTTGCGGGCCTGCTCCGGGTCGGCGGCCGGCGCGGCCTTCTCCGCCTTCGCGACGAAGGTACCCGTGATGATGTCGCCCAGCATCTCCTCGGAGAGCTGCGCGGGGTGGCCTTGCCACGCCAGCTTACCGTCCTTGACGACGAAGGCGTGGGGAATCCCGTTCACGCCGGCGGCCTCGAGCCAATCCTTCACGAAACCCTTGCCGCCGAGGGCGACGCGGTAGGACATCTTCGCGCCCTGCGACTGCACGAACGTGCGGACGCGCTCGACCATCGCCGGATCCTTCTCGGACTCCCAGACGTTCACGCCGGTGATGACGACACCCTTCGGCCCCATTTTCTGGTGCAGTGCGTTGAGGTGGGGGATGGCGGCGACGCACGGTCCGCACCAGGTCGCCCAGCACTCGAAGACGTAGACCTCGCCCGGCTTGAACTCCTTGACGGCCTCGCCTTGGAGCATCGTCTCGGGCCGCGTGGCCGGGGCGGAGTCGCCGACCTTCAGGCCGGCGAGGGCGCAGACGGTGGAGAGCAGGAGGAGGACGAGGGAGCGCATAGGAAATCAATAGAGGCCAGGAGGGCCGGAGGCAATCAGGGAGGAGGGGGAGGATGGGGTTGGCGGTTAGCGGTTGGGGGTTGGGGGTTTGCTTGGGTCAAGGGCTCGGGGTGCCCCAACCCGCCAACCGCTTGCCTTCGCCAACCGCCAAGCCCTATCCGCGAACCGCTGCCCCTCGCCGCTTGCCTTCACCAACCGCTAACCCCCAACCGCTAACCGCTACCCCGAACAAAAAACCCCGACAGGGTCGGGGTCTCGGGGCGGCGGGCGGGGTTGCTCAGCCCTTGGCGGCGAACTTGGCCCGGATGGCCTCGACCACGGCCGGATCGGCCAGGGTGGAGACGTTGCCGAGTTCCCGGCCTTCGGAGAT
>JBIISU010000068.1:0-5971 GCA_044340815.1 Opitutales bacterium
GGCGGGTCAGGGCGTCGATGTTCTTCTGGGCGGCCTTGGCGGAGTCGGCGTTGGCGTCATTGGCTTCTTCCTTGGCCTTGGCGACGGCCTGCGCGGTGGCTTCCTTGGCCTGCTCGAGCTGCTTGGTGAGGGAGGCGAGGGCCTTTTCCGAAGCCTTGGCGGCGTCGGCGGCCTGGTCGGCGGCGGCTTCCTTGGCCTTGGCGAGTTCCTTGGCGGCGTCGGCCTTGGCGTCCTCGAGCTGGCGGGTCAGGGCATCGATGTTCTTCTGGGCGGCCTTGGCGGAGTCGGCATTGGCGTCGTTGGCCTCTTCCTTGGCCTTGGCGACGGCCTTGTCGAGGGAGGCCTTGGCGGCGTCGCGCTCTTCCTGAGCCTTGCCGACGGCCTGCTTCTGTTCCTCGAGGGCCTTCTGGATCTCGGCGAGGGACTTGGCGGCTTCGGCCTTGGCGTCGGCGACGCCGGTGTTGGCGATGCGGGCGATCTCCTCGGCGCGGGCGGCGAGGGCCGTCAGCACGGCGGCGCTGCTCGCCTGGGCGTCCTGGAGGCTCTTGAGTTCGGCGGCGATCGCGGTCTCGATTTCGGCGACGCGCTCGGCGGCCGGCTTCGCGGCGCTCGGGGCCTTGGCGGCGGCGGTGGCCTTGTCGAGGGCGGCTTGGGCGGCGGCGACCTTGGCGTCGGCCGCGGCGAGGGACTTGGCGATGTCGGCCTTGGCGGCCTCGATGGCCTTGGCGGCCTCCTGCGCGGCGCCGGCTTCGACCTTGTTCAGCAAGGCCTGGCGGCGGGCTTCGAGGGCTTCCAGGGTCGCGGCGCCCTTGGCCTTTTCGGCGGCGACGTCGGCGAGCGCGGCGGCGAGGGCGACCTCGGCTTCACCGGCTTGGGCGACGGCCTTGGCGTCGGCGTTCTCCGCGGCGGCGGCGGCCTTCGCCTGATCGAGGAGCTTCTGGAGGCCGGCGACCTTCTGGGCGGAGGCGGCTTCCTGCTTGGCGAGGGCCTGCTTCACCTTGGCGGTGGCGGCCTGCACGGCGGCGATGTTCGCCTTCACGGTGCCGGGCGCGCCCGGGTCTTCGCCATTGGTGGCGTTCTTCAGGTTCTTGAATTCGGCGGCGTCGCCTTCGGGGACGGCGGCGTCATCGGCGCCGGGGAGCTTGGTGAGCGTGACGACGATCGGCTTGCCGCCGAAGCCGTAGCTCAGGCCGTCCTTGGACTCCTGGAGGGAAGGCTTGAGGTAGCGGACTTCGCCTTCGTAGCCGCCCTTGCCGACCTCGAGCTTGTAGTCGACGCTGCGGTCTAGGCTCACCTCGGCCGGGGTCCGGCCGGAAGCCACGCCATTGAGGCGGAAGGCCGCGCCCTGAGGGTTGGAGTTGATCGAGACGACCTCGACGAGGGCCGGGTCGATCGACGGGGTGCAACCGGTGATGGCGGCACAGAGGACAAGGAGGGAAACAGGGAGGCGCATGGTTTCGGGGTCTAGGGGGTGTCATTCCGAGCAAAATCCCCTCAGGTTCAACCCCTAAAGTCGGCGGGCCCAAGGTTGACACCTCACCCCCTTCGGCAAGGCTTTCCCCGTCGGGCCTCTGGCCAGCATAGCTCAGTTGGTAGAGCAGCCGCCTTGTAAGCGGCAGGTCGTCGGTTCAAGTCCGACTGCTGGCTCCATTCGCCCCGTCGCCGACCTTTCAAGCCTTCCAATGGGGGCCTTGTCGGAGGGCCTTTGCCACCGTTAGGAATGGCTTGATCCGCGCGACGTCGTGCACCCGGACCATCGCCGCCCCCCGGGCGAGCCCCCAGACGCAGGTCGTGGCGGTCGCCTCGTGGCGCAACAAGGGGTCGGGTTGGTTCAGCACCAATCCAAGCGTCGATTTACGGCTCGTCCCGAGCAGCACCGGGTAGCCCAGCGCGGCAAACTTCTCCAGGTTGCGCACGAGCTGGAGGTTTTGCGCCGGGGTCTTGCCGAAACCAAATCCAGGGTCCACCCAGAGCTGTTCGGGAGGCAGGCCGGCGGCCCGGGCCCGTTGGATGAGGTGGTTCGTCTCCGCCAAGATTTCCGGCCAAAAGTCCTTATAATTTGGCTCTTTTCGACGGTGCATGAGGATGAGCGGGCACCCGAGCCGGGCGCAAGTCCGCGCCATGGGCGACCCGGTCGGGTCGGCCTCATGCGAGCCGCCCTCCACGTCGTTGATCACGTCGGCTCCGGCCGCGATGCAGGCGGCGGCGACCTCGGCCTTGTAGGTGTCGACGGACAAAGGGATGTCCGGCAACCGGCGGCGCACCGCCGCGATCGCCGGCAGCAACCTGCTCAACTCCGTCGCCGCATCGATGGGCTCCGCCCCCGGGCGGGTCGACTCAGCCCCGAGGTCCAAGATGTCCGCCCCCTCGGCCACGAGCTGTTCCGCCCGGTCGGCGGCGGCCTCCGGGGAATAAGCCAAGCCGCCGTCCGAAAATGAGTCCGGGGTGACGTTCAGGATACCCATCAGGATGGGGGCCGTATGCCAATTCGGCAGGGGGCGACGGTGCGGGCTTTGCCAGGACATCCTTCGGTTGGGCTAGTCCTCGGGGGAGGTCGGCGCAACCCCAAGCCGTCGGGGTAGAAGAGGGAGAGGGGGTGGTTATTAGGATAATTGATGCGGTTTTATTACCTATACTATTGATGGACAAGGTTTTACATATGTAAGTTATACCGACCTGTCCGCCGGGCCTGTTCTTTGCCTTGTCTCAGGACTCAGGGGCTTGCAAATGACAGTCTTTTTACGAAGTTTCCCTCGTCCGAAAATCCCTCCTTATGTTTTCCCGCCTCCTCAGCCGGCTCGGTCTGTTCGCCGCTCCGCTTTTCGCCCTGGTCGCCGCCGGCTGCTCGAAGGCCGACCTGACGGTTCGCCAGTCGACCCTCGATCCCAAGGGGCCGGTGGCGCAGATGCAGTATGATGTTTTCATGGACACGGTCTGGCTGGTCGTCGTGCTCTTCGTCCTCGTCGGCGGCCTCCTGGTCTACGCCGTCGTCCGTTTCCGCTCCCGCCCCGGCGACAGCGCCGCGCCGATCGTCGAGGAAGGCCACGGCAACCCGCTCGTCGAGATCGGCCTGATCACGGCGTCCATCGGCGCCCTCGTCTTCATCGCCGTCCCGACGCTCAGCGCGATCTGGTACACCGACGACGTCCCGGCCGAGGCCGTGCCGAAGTCCAAGCTTTCCGCCTGGTATGGCCAGCCGCTCGACAAGGCCGTCGCGGAGCAGGTCCTCGAGGTCGACGTCATCGGCAAGCAGTGGTGGTTCCGCTTCGAGTACCCGCAGCTCGGCCTGACCAACGACGCCAAGCACTCCGTCCCCAACGAGATGGTCATCCCGAAGGGGGTCGCCGTGCGCATCAACCTGCGCTCCGAGGACGTCATCCATTCCTTCTGGATCCCCAAGATCGCGGGTAAGGTCGACCTCATGCCCGGCCGCAAGAACCACATGTGGATCCAGGCCGACCAAGTCGGGCATTACTACGGCCAGTGCGCCGAGTTCTGCGGCGATTCCCACGCCTACATGCTCTTCCGCGTCGAGGTCGTCGAGCCCGCCGATTTCGCCAAGTGGGTCGCCGCGCAGAAGGCCGACGCCGCCCCCGTCGCCGCCGGCTCCAAGGCCGAGCAGGGTAAGAACCTCTTCGCCGCGAAGAGCTGCGTGATGTGCCACAACGTCGGCGGCCACTTCGGCGCCGGCGCCTTCGGCCCCGACCTCACGCACCTCGCCTCCCGCAAGTCCCTCGCCGGCGCGTGGCTCGACAACCGCGACCCCAAGGCCCAGCGCGCGCTCGAGCAGACGAGCCCGCTCGGCACCGAGGCCTCCGTCCCCGTGGACCGCGCGACCTTCAAGGCCAACCTCATCAAGTGGATCGGCTCCTCCGGCATCTCCGCCGGCGCCGACGGCCAGCCGACCAAGGACGTGAAGCCCGGCAACCGCATGCACTACTACAAGATGTTCAACGTCGCCGGCCTGCGCGAGACGCACCAGAAGCTGACCGCCGACGAGCTCGACGCGCTCGCCGAGTACCTCCTCACCCTCAAGTAAGCCCCCTTCCTTCCTCCCGATGTCCCACGACGCCCACCACGCCCCTGTCGCCTCCAAGCTCGACCTCGCGCCCGAGCGCAGCGACCTCGGCCTCTACCGGCCCGACCGCACGCGCGGCCTCCTCGACTGGTTGACCACCGTCGACCACAAGAAGATCGGCATCCTCTACGGTGCCTTCGCGATGCTCTACTTCCTGATCGGCGGCATCGAGGCCCTCGCCATCCGCACGCAGCTCGCCCGCCCGGACCAGACCATCGTCACGGCGCGCATGTACAACCAGCTGTTCACGATGCACGGCACGACGATGATCTTCCTCGGGGTCATGCCGCTGTCCGCCGCGTTCTTCAACTTCCTCGTGCCGCTGCAGATCGGCGCGCGCGACGTCGCCTTCCCCCGCCTCAACGCGTTCTCGCTCTGGGCCTTCGTCTTCGGCGCCTTCGTCCTCAACGCCAGCTGGCTCTTCGAGTTCGGTCACCTCGCCGGTTGGTTCGACGGCTTCGCCTGGCACCAGGCCCTGACCTACACCGACTTCGCCCCGGCCAACGGTTGGTTCAGCTACGCGCCCCTCTCCGGCACCTTCGGCCAGGCCAACGCCGCGCTGCAGTCGCCCCGCTTCACCGGCGTGGGCACGGACTTCTGGATCATCGGCATCCAGATCCTCGGCGTCGCCTCCCTGGCTGCCTCGTTCAACTTCATCTGCACGATCATCAACATGCGCGCCAAGGGCATGACCATGATGCGCCTGCCGGTGTTCACCTGGATGACCCTCGTCACCTCCTTCCTCATCATCCTCGCGTTCCCGGCGATCACCGTCGCGCTCATCGAGCTGATGTTCGACCGCCAGTTCGGCGCCAACTTCTTCAACCCCTCCGCCGGCGGCCAGCCCGTCCTCTGGCAGCACCTCTTCTGGATCTTCGGCCACCCCGAGGTCTACATCCTCGTGCTCCCGGCGATGGGCATCGTCTCCGAGATCCTGCCGACCTTCTCCGGCAAGGCCCTCTTCGGCTACCCGATCATCGTCTTCTCCGGCGCCGTCATCGGCTTCCTCGGCTTCGCCGTCTGGAGCCACCACATGTTCACCACCGGCCTCGGCCCGGTCCCGACCGCCGCCTTCGCGCTGCTCACCATGGCCATCGCGGTCCCCACCGGCGTGAAGATCTTCAACTGGCTCGGCACCATCTGGGGCGGCCGCATCCGCTTCACCCCGCCGATGGTCCTCGCCCTCGGCTTCATCTGGATGTTCATGTGCGGCGGCTTCTCCGGCGTCATGCACTCCGCGGCCCCGGCCGATTCCCAGCAGCAGGACAGCTACTTCGTCATCGCGCACTTCCACTACGTGCTCCTCGGCGGCGTGCTCCTCGGCCTCATGGCCGGCCTGTACTTCTGGTTCCCCAAGATCTTCGGCCGCATGCCCAACGCGACCGTCGCCTACGTGGCCTCCGGCCTCGTCATCCTCGGCTTCAACCTCGCCTTCGGCCCGATGCACTACCTCGGCCTCGCCGGCCAGCCCCGCCGCACGCACACCTACCACGCCGGCAACGGCTGGGAGGACTGGAACTTCGTGGCCACCATCGGCGCCTTCATCCTCGGCATCGGCGTCTTCACCGCCTTCGCGAACCTCGTCTACACCGCCTTCAAGGGCCCGAAGTGCTCCTCCGACCCGTGGGACGGCCGCACGCTCGAGTGGTCGCTGCCGTCGCCGGTGCCGGAGTACAACTTCGCGCAGAGCCCGGTCGTCGGCGCCCGCGACGCCTTCACCGAGCATAAGCACGGCACGAAGCGGATCGCCTACGAGGCGGACGGCGGCGAGGCCGGCGTCCACATGCCCAGCCAGTCCTGGATGCCGATGCTCGCGGCCGCGGGCTTCCTCTTCATCGGTTTCGGCATGCCGATGATGGCGATGGGCATCCCCCACGCCGGCTGGATCGTCGT
>JBIISU010000069.1:0-5970 GCA_044340815.1 Opitutales bacterium
TCCGATGAAGGAGACGCCCGCCGAGCCGGCCAAGCCCGAGGAGCCCGTCGCGGTCAAGCCCGCCAAGCCGGCCGCCGAGGAGAAGATCGACTTCACCCTGCTCAACGGTCGCCCGATCTTCTGGCCGGCCGCCGTCGCCGTCACCACCGCCACCAGCACGCCGCTGATGGAGAAGGGCGCCAAGGTCGCGGACCTTCCGCTCGACGTCGGCACGACCCTCCAGGTTTCCAAGGTGCTCGGCGACGGCGCCCTGCTCGTCCGCGCCCAGGGCTTCCAGTTCGAGATCGACCATCGCCTGACCGACTTCGACGCCGTCGTCCGCAAGAAGATCCAGGAAGTGATCGACGCGGGCAGCAAGGTGCCGCCGCCCTTCAAGTCCGCGCCGGTCTACGTCCCGCCGATCGCCCCGATTCCGGTCATCCCCGCGCCCGCGCCCAAGCCCGCCGCGACGGCCCCCGCCCCGTCGACGGGCCCTTCGTCGGCTTCCCCCGCGACCAAGCCGTCGCCGACCCGCCCCTCCGGCGGCTCCCTCGACGACAAGATGAACTCGCTCTTCGGCCGCCGCATGTCCGACGAGGAGAAGGCCGCCGCGAAGGACGCCGACAAGAAGAAGGCGCCGGCCAAGTGAGCGGCGCCAAGGTCTACTCCTGGAACGTCAACGGCGTCCGCTCGGCCCTGGGCAAGGGGTTGGCGGACTTCGTCGCCGCCGCCGCGCCCGACGTCCTCTGCCTGCAGGAGACGAAGTGCGAGACCGCCACGGCCCGCGAGCTCGGCCTGGCTTTCCCGCACCAGGCTTGGCATGAGGCCGAGAAGAAGGGCTACTCCGGCACCGCCATCCTTTCCAAGGTCGCGCCCCTGTCCGTCGCCACGGACTTCCCGGGCGACCATCCGGCCGAGGGCCGCGTGGTCACCGCCGAGTTCAATGGCCTCTTCGTCGTCAGCGCCTACGTCCCGAACTCGCAGCGCGAACTCGAGCGGCTGGATTACCGCCTGAAGTGGGACGCCGATTTTCGCAAGTACCTCGCCCGGCTCGCCAAGCGCAAGCCGGTCGTCGTCTGCGGCGACCTCAACGTCGCCCACGCCGAGATCGACCTCGCCAACCCCGCCTCGAACCGCCGCAACGCCGGCTTCACCGACGAGGAGCGCGCTTCCTTCGGCACGCTGCTCGCCGACCATGGCTTCACCGACACCTTCCGGGCGCAGCACCCGACCCTCGCGCAGCGCTACAGCTGGTGGTCCTACCGTCCGGGCATCCGCGCCCGCAACATCGGGTGGCGCCTCGACTACTGCTTGACGTCGGCCGGCCTGGCCTACGCGCAGCCGGAGATCCACGACCAGGTCAAGGGGTCGGACCACTGTCCGGTGTCGGTGCGCGTGCACGCCGAGCTCTGACCAGCCGCCGGAGCAGGCTCCCGGCCAGGGGGAGGAGCGTGGCCGCCGCGACGACGAACACGCCCACCGGGGGACCCCAGACTTCCAACGGCGTATCCAGGAAGACCTGCGCCGAACCGTCCGCGACCCCGGCGTAGCGGACCGCGACCGGTTGCCGCAGACGCAGCTCAGCGAGCAGGGGCGAGACCGTCCCCGTCAGGCGCTCCCCGGCCGGCGTGGTCCAGGCCACGGCATAGGAGGTCCGGTCGTCCTTGCCGCCGCGTAGGACGCGGGTGACTTCGGCGGTGGCGACGGGATGTCCCCACTGCGCCTCCACGCTCAGCGGCAGCAGGTAGGCCAGCACCGCGCCGACGAGCGCCAGCCCGAAGGCCACGAAGGCGAGCGCCCAGCCGAGCCGGACGGGGTCATCCGGGGGCTCGGGCGCCGCCGGCGGCGGGATGAAAGGTTCCGCGGGCATCCCTCAGTGGTGTTCCTTGCCCATCAGGTGACGGACCCAGGGGGCCAACGCGAGCAGCACCAGGGCCATGACTCCCACGACGATCGCCTGGTCGCGGAAGAAGTTCGCCAACGCGACCGGGTCCTTCGACGAGAAGCCCGCCGAGAGCGTGCCGGAAAGTTTGTTGCCGAGCGCGGTGGCCAGGAACCACACGCCGAGGACGAGGCCCGTGAGGCGCGCGGGCGCCAGCTTGCTCATCGTGCTGAGCCCGACCGGGCTCAGGCACATCTCGCCGAGGGTCTGCAGGAAGTAGACGCCGATCAGCCACCAGGGGCTGACCTTGCCGTCGACGATGCCCTGGGCCGCCGGCACCATCAGCGCGAACGACAGCCCGAGGAAGACCAGGCCGAGCACGAACTTCACGGCGACCGCCGGCTGGCGCGTGCCGAGGGCCACCCAGAGCCACGCGAACACCGGCGCCAGCGCGATCACGAAGAGCGCGTTGACCGACTGGAACCACGACGAAGGGAAGGGCTGGCCGAGCAGCTCGGTGCGCGTGAGCTCATCCGCGAACAACGTGAGCGTCGTGCCCGCCTGCTCGAAGACCGCCCAGAAGAGCACCGCCGCGATGAAGAACACGCCGATGGCCGCGATGCGCTTGCTGTCGTCGTCGCGGCGGAAGATCCCGAAGTAGAGCACGACGAGGATCGGCAGCGAATAGATCGCGTAGGCGAGCCACGCGTACTCGTCGGACTTCATCATCAGGGCGAGCAGGGCGATGGTGCCGAGCACGACGAGCGCCAGGCGTTCCCACGGGCGCCGATGGTCGGCCGCGGGCGCGTCGCCGACGTGGCTGACCCAATTCAGGCGGCGGACGTAGACCCACATGCCGAGCGTCATGCCGATCCCGGCGGCGCCGAAGCCCCAGTGCCAGGAGTGCTTCGGGTCCAGTCCCCAGCCGACCAGGATCTGCCTGAAGCCTTCGTCCTGGGCGAGGTAGCCCGTCACGAGGGGCGCGGCGAACGCGCCGATGTTGATCCCCATGTAGAAGAGCGAGAAGCCGGCGTCGCGGCGGGTGTCGCCCCGGCGGTAAAGCCCGCCGACGAGCGTGCTGATGCTGGGCTTGAGCAGGCCCGTGCCGACCGCGATGAGGATCAGCCCCGCGTAGAAGGTCGGCACCGAATCGAACGCGAGCGCGTAGTGTCCGGCGGTGATGATGAAGCCGCCGATGAGCACGGCCCGGCGCGCCCCGATGAAGTTGTCGGCGATGAAGCCTCCGAGGATGCAGAGCATGTAGCTCGACATCACGTAGTTGCCGTAGACCACGGCGGCGTGCGGCTGCGTGAAGCCCAGCCCGCCGGACGCCACCGGCGCGATCATGAAGAGCATGAGGAGCGCCCGCATCCCGTAGTAGGAGAAGCGCTCCCACAGTTCCGCGAAGAAGAGGTTGCTCAGGCCCTTGGGGTGTCCGGCGATGCCGCCCCCGTGGAAATCCTCCGGCACGTGGGGGGTCGGGTCGGGAATGGGGCGCGGCGTACTCATGCGGGGTGGGGCGAAGCGTCTGGAAACGCCCTTTTCAGGCAACGACTTTGGGGACCTTTGGCAGGTCGGCGTTGACAAACCCCCTCCTGCTCGTAGGTTTTTGAGACTCATTCTCAATTAGCGTGACTCCGCTTTCCCAGCTCCTCCCCGGTCAATTCGGGAAACTGGCCTCGCTCAATCCCGAGCGGGCGGTGGATCAGCGGTTGATGGCCTTGGGCCTCCTCCCGGGGATGAGCCTGAAGCTGGTCCGGAAGGCGCCGCTCGGCGACCCGCTGGCCATCGAGTTCGCCGGTCAAGTGGTGAGCCTGCGCCTGACCGAGGCCGAGAGCCTGATCGTCGACGTCGCCGCCGATTGTCCCATCCAACGTCCCCGTCCCTCGTGAGCGATCCCGCGCCCAACCTGGCCGTCGCGCTCGTCGGCAACCCGAACACCGGCAAGTCCACGTTGTTCAACGCCCTGACCGGGCTGCGCCAGCGCGTGGGCAACTACCCCGGCGTCACCGTGGCCCGGAAGTCCGGCCTCTGCGACCTCGGCGACGGCCGCAAGGTCGAGCTGGTCGACTTGCCCGGGCTCTATTCCCTCGCCGCCGCCTCGCCCGACGAGCAGGTCGTGACCGATGCGTTGGCCGGCAAGATCGCCGGCGAGCGCGTCCCCGATGTCATCGTGCTGGTCGCCGACGCGACCAACCTCCTGCGCAACCTCTTCCTCGCGTCGCAGCTCGCCGAGCTCGGCCGACCGGCCGTCCTGGTCCTCAACCAGGCCGACGTGGCCCGCGAGCAGGGCCTGCGCATCGACACGGCCCAGCTTTCCGCGCGGCTCGGCGGCATCCCCGTCGTCCTCGCCTCGGCGTGGAAAGGCGAAGGCGTCGCCGACGTGCGTCGCGCGATCGCGCGCGCGGCCGCCGAGCGCCGACTGCTCCCGCCGGTCGTCTGGCCGGCCAACATCGCCGCCGCCCTGGCGGAACTCACGCGCGCCGTGGCCGCGGACACCGGGTCCGCCGTGTCGTCCGCCGAAGCCCAGCGCCTGCTCTTCGACACGAACGCGACCCTGCCGGAACGCCTGGGTTGGGACAAGGAGCGCCGCGACCCGACCATCCGCGCCGCGCGCGAGCAGGTTCGCCGTTCCGGCTACAACCCTTTGGCGGCCGAGCCGCTCGTCCATTACGAACGTCTCCGCAAGGCCCTGGAGGGCGTGGTGACGGAAGGCACCGGCCGGGCCGGACGCACCGCCGCCGTCGACCGCCTGCTCCTGCACCGCGTCCTCGGGCCGATCCTCTTCCTCGGCATCATGCTCGGGATGTTCGCGTCCGTGTTCTGGCTCGCGAAGTTCCCGATGGCCTGGATCCAGGCGGGCGTGGACGCCCTCAAGGGCGTCGTCGGTCCGTCGCTCGACGCCACGCCGATGCTGCAGAGCCTCGTCACGGATGGCCTGCTCGGCGGGGTGGGGGCCTTCCTCGTCTTCCTGCCGCAGATCCTCATCCTGTTCCTGTTCGTCGGCCTCCTCGAGGACAGCGGCTACATGGCGCGCGCCGCGTTCATCATGGACCGGCTCTTCAGCTGGTGCGGCCTCAACGGCAAGAGCTTCGTCCCGATGCTCTCCGGCTTCGCGTGCGCGATCCCCGGCCTGCTCTCGACCCGCACCATCGAGGACCCCAAGGCCCGCCTCGCGACCGCCTTTGTCGTGCCGTTCATGAGCTGCTCGGCGCGCTTCCCGGTCTACGCGCTCATGTGCGCCGCGTTCATCGGCCCGCTCTACGGTCCCGGCTGGGAATCCGCCGTCATGGTCGGCATGCACTGCGTCGGGCTGCTCTTCGCCGTCCCCACCGCCTTCGTGCTGACCCGCCTCGTGCTCAAGGTGAAGCCCCAGCCCTTCGTGCTCGAGCTGCCCCGCTACCAGCTGCCCAAGCCGCGCGACGTGCTGTGGCGCATGTGGCAGAATGCCGCCGAGTTCATCTCGAAGGCGGGCACGGTCATCTTCGCCATCACCCTCATCGTGTGGGCGCTGTCGTACTTCCCGCGCGACCCGGGGGTCGCCGACCGCGTCCGCGCGGCCGAGCCCACCGCCTCCGCCGAGGTCCTCGCCGCCCGCACCCAGGCCGCCTACATCGAGCAGTCCTGGATGGGCCGCTTCGGCAAGGCGGTCCAGCCGGTCTTCGACCCGTGCGGCTTCGACTGGAAGATCACCGTCGGCGTCCTGGCGAGTTTCCCGGCGCGCGAGGTCATCGTCTCCACGCTCGGCGTCACCTATTCCGTCGGCGAGGGCGCCGAGGCCGACAGCGGTCACCTGCAGCAGGCCATGCGCGACGCCAAGTGGTCCGCGGGGCCCCGCGCGGGCACGCCGATCTTCTCGCTCGCGGCCGTCCTCGCCCTGATGGTCTTCTTCGCGCTCTGCTCGCAGTGCGGCCCGACCGTCGCCACGCTCGCGCAGGAAACGGGCGGCTGGCGCTGGGCCGTCGGCTCCTTCCTCTACATGACGGCGCTCGCCTGGATCGTCGCGGCCCTCGTCTATCAGCTCGTCAGCCGGCTGGCGCCGCCCGCATGAGCCTCGACTTCGTCCTCGTGTGCGCCTTCGTCGGCGCGGCCACCGGCTGGCTCGTCCG
>JBIISU010000070.1:0-5942 GCA_044340815.1 Opitutales bacterium
GATGGCGGCGACGTCGCCGCCCTGGGCCGCGCGGCTGACGCCGGGCGGGTTCGTCAGGTAGAGCACCGGGTCGCCCTTGGAGCGGAGCTGCACGCCCTGATGCCGCGATGGCAGGAAGCCGCTGCTCCACTGGCGGGCGGCGATCGGCTGTGGTGAGCGTCCTTTGCCGGTCGAGACCAGCACCACGAAGCCCGGCAGGTCGGCCGCCTCGCTGCCGAGCCCGTAGGTCACCCAGGCTCCCATGCTCGGCCGGCCGGCGATCTGCGAGCCGGTGTTCATGAACATGTGCGCCGGGTCGTGGTTGATCGCGTCCGTCGTCATCGAGCGGATGACGCAGAGGTCGTCCGCCACCGTGCCCAGGTGCGGCAGGAGTTCGGAGAGCTCGGTGCCGTTGCGCCCGTGGCGCCGGAACCGGAACTGCGGCCCTTGGCAGATGAGCTTCTGGCCCTGCAGCTGGGCGAGCTGCTGGCCCTTCGTGAAGCTCTCCGGCATCGGTTGGCCGTCCATCGCCGCGAGCCGCGGCTTGTGGTCCAGAAGCTCTAACTGGGACGGTCCGCCCGCCATGGTGAGCCAGATGACCCGCTTCGCCCGGCGGGGCAGGGGGAGCCGCGTCAGGGCGCCGCCGGCCGCCACCGCGTCCGTCCGGCCGAGCAGCGAAGCCAACGCCACGGCCCCGACGCCGCGTCCCGCGGTGCCGAGGAAGGCGCGACGTTGCAGCGCTCGCAGGTCGGCGATCACGCGATGATTTCCTTGATCGGCTTGCAGGGCTCGACCCCGGTCAGCTTGGCGTCGAGGCCCTGGAACTTCACCGAAAAGGCGTCGTGCGCGATGCCCAGCTGGTGCAGCATCGTGGCGTGCAGGTCGTGCACCGTGGCCACCTTGTCCACCGCGGCGTAGCCGAGCTCGTCGGTCGAGCCGTGGACGAGGCCCCCGCGGATGCCGCCGCCCGCCATCCAGACGGTCATGGCCTTGTTGTGGTGGTCGCGGCCATTGCCCTGCGACATCGGGGTGCGGCCGAATTCGCCCGCCCAGACGATGAGCGTCGAATCGAGCATCCCGCGGCGCTTGAGGTCGGTGATGAGCGCCATGCAGGCGCGGTCGATCTCGGCGGCCTTGAACGCCACGCCGTCCTTGACGCCGCCATGGTGGTCCCAGTCCTTGTGGTAGAGCTGGATGAAGCGCACCCCGCGTTCCGCCAGGCGGCGCGCGAGCAGGCAGTTCGACGCGAAGGAGCCGTCGCCCGGTTGGCAGCCGTAGAGTTCGAGCGTCTTCGGGTCCTCACCCTTGACGTCCATCAGCTGCGGTACGCTGGCCTGCATCTTGAAGGCCATTTCGTACTGCGCGACCCGAGTGGCGACCTCGGGGTCGGCCACGAAGCGCTCGCGGTGCAGGTTGAGCTTGGCGATGGCGTCGACGTCGCCGCCCTGGGCGTCGCGGGAGACGCCGGGCGGGTTCGAGAGGTAGAGGACCGGGTCGCCCTTGGAGCGGAGCTGCACGCCCTGGTGCTTGGAGGGCAGGAAGCCGCTGCTCCATTGGCGGGCGGCGATCGGCTGGTTCTGGCCGCCCTTGCCCAACGAGGTGAGCACGACGAAGCCCGGCAGGTCCGTGGCCTCGGTGCCGAGCCCGTAGGTCACCCAGGAGCCCATGCTCGGCCGGCCGGCGATCTGCGAGCCGGTGTTCATGAACATGTGCGCGGGGTCGTGGTTGATCGCGTCCGTCGTCATCGAGCGGATCAGGCAGATGTCGTCCAGCACCGAGCCGATCTGCGGGAAGAGCTCGCAGATCTCGGTCTGGTTGCGCCCGAACTTGGCGAACTGGTGCTGCGGGCCGAAGCACGTGAGTTTCTGGCCCTGCAGCTGGGCGAGCTGCTGGCCCTTCGTGAAGCTCTCCGGCATCGGCTGGCCGTGCATCGCCGCGAGTTTCGGCTTGGGGTCGAAGGTCTCGAGGTGCGAGGGACCGCCCGCCATGCTCAGCCAGATGACGCGCTTGGCCTTCTGGGGGAGGGGGAGCCGGGAGAGGGCTCCGGTCGCGCCCGACGCGGCGAGCGCGGAAGGGCCGAGGAGGGAGGCGAGGGCGAGTCCGCCGACGCCCTGCGTCGTGCGGCCGAGGAAGGCGCGGCGCGTGAGGGCGGCCTGTAGTTCGGGAGGGAGGGGGCTCATTCGCGGGTGATGGTCTCGTGGAGGTTGAGCAGGACTCGGGTCACGTGCGTCCAGGCGGCTAGTTCCGCGGGTGCGAGCCCGGCGGGCGGGGGCGTCAGCCCGACCTTCAGGAAGGCCTGCGCGGCGGCGGGGTCGCCCTGGTAGGCTTTGCGGCGCTCCGTCAGCACCTGCCGGAGCGTGGCCAGTTCGGCGGCTTCCGGGGTGCGTTGCAGGGCGCGACGCCAAGCCCAGGTCAGGCGGCGGTCGTCGTCGCCGGGCTCCGTGAGCGCGCGGGCCGCGAAGGCCCGGGCGGCCTCGACGTAGGTCGGGTCGTTCAGCAGCACGAGCGCCTGTTGCGGGATGTTGGAGCGCGTGCGGTCGGTGCACGCTTCCTCCCGGCTGGGTGCGTCGAAGGCGAGCAGGCTGGGGTGGAGGAACGTGCGTTGCCACCAGACGTACAGGCCGCGGCGGTACTGCGATTCGCCCTTATCGGCGACGTAGTCGCGGACGGGGAAATTGAGGTTCTCCCAGTAGCGGTCGGGCTGGTAGGGCTTCACGCTGGGTCCGCCGACCTTGGGTACGAGCAGGCCCGCGATCGCCAGGGCGTTGTCGCGCACCAGCTCGGCGTCCAGGCGGGCGGGGCTTTGCCGGGCCAGCTCGCGGTTGTAGGGGTCGGCCGCGGTCAGTTCGGCCGGGGCGGCCGACGCGCGGCGGTAGGCGCGGCTCGAGACCATCAGCCGGACCATGTGCTTCACGTCCCAACCCGAGTCCATGAACTCCATCGCCAGCCAATCCAGCAAGGCCTGGTTGGGCGGCAGTTCGCCCTGGGCCCCGAGGTCGCCGGGGTTCTTGCTGAGGGCGGTGCCGAAGAACTGCATCCACAGGCGGTTCATCGTGACGCGGGCCGTCAGCGGGTTCTCGCGCGACACGAGCCAGCGGGCGAGGTCGAGCCGGTTGGGCGTGCGTCCGTCGAGCTTCGGCTGCGGGAGGTAATGCGGGAACGCCGCCTTCACGATCTCGCCTGATTCGTCCATCCAGTTGCCCCGCGGAAGGATGCGGACGGTGCGGACGGTGGCGGCCTTGGTGGTCACCAGCGATTTCGGCAGCCCCGCCCGGAAGGCGTCGTGCTCGCGTTGCGTCGCGGCCACGGCGGCCCGCTCGGCCTTCAGCGCCTCCGGGTGAAGCGAGAGCAGGAAGTCGCGCAACAGCGTCTTCTCCGCCGCGGTGCGCTTGGCCGCCGGCTTCTGGAGGATCGCGGGGGCCTTGGCGGCCAGCGCGGCGTCGGGCGACTTCGCCTTCGCCTTGGCCTTGCCCTTCGCGGCGGTCGCCGGGGTGGCGGCGAGGTCCTCGGCCGCTTCCTTCTCCCAGGCGTCGAGTTGGGCGCCGAGGCCGCCGATGGCCTGCTCCAGCGTCTGCTTGGCGAGGGTCACCGCGGCGGCCAGTTCGGCGAGGCGGCGTTCGTCCGCGGGCGTCACCACCAGCATCCCCTCCTCGCGCCGCCCGATGTCGGGTTCGTGGATGTCGGCGAAGAACGCGCCCAGCGAGAAGAAATCGCGCTGCGTGAACGGGTCGAACTTATGGTCGTGGCACTGCGCGCACCCGGTCGTCTGGCCCAGCCAGGCGGCCCCGACGGCGCGGACGCGGTCGTTCAGCATCCGCTGCTGGTAGTCCTTGGCCTGCGCCCCGCCTTCCTCGGTCGTCAGCAGCAGGCGGTTGAAGCCCGAGCCCACCTTCGCCTCGATGTCGGCGTCCGGCAGGAGGTCGCCCGCGACCTGTTCCAGCGTGAAGCGGTCGAAGCGCTTGTTCTGGTTGAAGCTCCGGATGACGTAGTCGCGGTAAGGCCAGACGTTGCGCGGGGTGTCGCTGTGGTAGCCGATCGTGTCGGCGTAGCGGACCACGTCGAGCCAGCCCTGGGCCATGCGCTCGCCGTAGTGCGGGCTGGCGAGCAGCCGTTCCACCAGCCGCGCGTAGGCGTCGGGCGACTTGTCGGCGACGAAGGCGTCGACTTCCTCCGGCGTCGGCGGGAGGCCGAGGAGGTCGAGGTGCAGGCGGCGGGCGAGCGTGCGGCGGTCCGCCTCGGCGACCGGCCGCAGGCCCTTCGTCCGCAGGCGCGCTTCGACGAGCGCGTCGATGGCTGCGGTGGGCGCGCCCGCGGCCGGCCTGACCGGGGCGTCGTAGGACCAGTGGTTCTGGTACTTCGCGCCTTCGGCGACCCAGCGGCGCAGCAGCTCCTTCTGTTCCGCGGTGAGGGTCTTGTGCGAGTCGGGCGGCGGCATCACCTCGTCCGGGTCCGTCAGGAAGAGGCGCTTCACGAGTTCGCTCGCCTCGGGCTTGCCGGGCACGAAGGCCTCCTTGGCCAGCGCGGCTTCGCGCACGTCGAGCCGCAGCTTGGCCTTGCGGTGGCTGGCGTCGTGGCCGTGGCAGGCGAAGCAGTTGTCCGAGAGGATCGGGCGGATGTCGCGGTTGAATTCCACGGGCTCCGCGGCCGGCAACGCGGCGACGGCGGCGCAGAGGAGGGTGAGGGCGGGGCGGGCGCTCATAGGGTATCCCCAAGATTGCCGTTCCCCGCCCGCTGGCTACCGCAAAAACAACCCAGTGCCTACTTCTTGAAGAAGCGATGCTCCTTGTCCCCGCCGCTCAGGACGAAGGCCACGAGGTCCAGGACCTCCTCCTTCGTCAGCATGTTCAGCAGCATGGGCGGCATGGGCGAGACCTTGGAGACCTCGATGCTCCGGACCTGCTTGCGGTCGACGCCGACCCGCTGGTCGGGGTCGGAGAGGTCGGTGTTGATCTGCACGGTGTCCCCGTTGAGGTTCACGATGACGCCGCTGACCGTCGAGCCATCCTGGCGGGTCACCACCACCGGGGCGAACTGCTCGTTGATCTCCTTGCTCGGGTGGATGATCTGGTCGAGCAGGTCGCGCGGGCTGTAGCGGCCGCCCGCGCCCGTGAGGTCGGGGCCGTTCATCCCGCCGGCGTTGCCGTAGCGGTGGCAGGCGAAGCAGGCGGCGGCGCCGAACATCCTGCGGCCGGTCTCGAAGTCGCGTCCCTTGAGGCCGGTCTCCGCGGCCGTCGCCAGCTCGTCGAGGGTCCAGTTCGTCGGGGTCCGGCCGGCGAAGATCGCGCCGACGTTCTCGTAGGCGGACTTCACGGGCGGGTTCTTGGCGGTGGCGATCAGGCTCGCGTGGCGCGCCGTCTCCTCCGCGGTGAACGTGTTGAGCGAGTCGTTGCGGATGAACTCGATGAACTTCACGAAGCTGGAGCCGCCGCGGTAGCTGGCCGCCTTGACGAACCAGTTGAGCTGCTGTTCGCGCAGCGCCGGGGTCCAGCCGGCCTTGAGCATGCGGAGGCTGCGCATGAACTCCATCTCCGGCTCCTGGCTGCCGGCGGCGGCGACGAGGGCCATGCCCTTGGCGGCGAGCGTCGGCGACTGCAGGAAGGCGAGCGTCTCGGTCAGGATCCAGTTGAGCTCGAAGTCGGCCGCGGGATAGGCCGCGTCATACTGGGCCGTCAGCGCGGCGAGGCCGGCGGCGTCCGGCTTCCCGTAGCGGTGCAGGACGATCTGGGCGAGGCGGGCGTGGGCGAGTTTCTGCTCCTTGGTGAGCTTCGCGAAGTCCATCCCGCGGAGCGCGGCGAGCAGGCGGTCGCGCAGGCCGGCTTGGGCGGGCGTGGGTTCGGCGGTGGTCGGCGCGACGCCGGTGCGCGGGTCGGGCTTGGCGGCCTTCTCGGTGTGGTAAGGGCAGGGGGCCGCTTGGCGCGCCAGGGCGAGCAGCGCTTCGAGGCGCGCGGTGGCGTCCGGCTCGG
>JBIISU010000071.1:0-5920 GCA_044340815.1 Opitutales bacterium
GGAGGACGCCGGTGAAGACCATCGCGCCCGCAGCGATGCGGACCTGACGTTCGACCGAGATCATCCCGCCTGCCTCCTGCTCCATCGGTAGGCCGGCCTGCCGGCAGGCGTTCGTGCCGCCCTGGACGACGAGCGTCCGGAGGCCGCTCGCGGCGAGTTGCTTGGCCGCCGTGCGGGCCCGGCCGCCCGAGGCGCACAGGAGCAGCACGGCCTTCGGGTCGCGGCCGGCGAGGAGCGCGCGGACGTTCGCAGCCGTGACCTGCTCGAGGGGCAGGTTGATGGCCCCGCGGACTCGGCTGGAGCGGAATTCGGCGGGGGAGCGAACATCAAGCAGCAGCGCACCCGCGCCGGCCTCGGCCAGGACGTTCAGGGGGTGCAGCTCGTCGTGGCGGTCGGGGGCGAGCGTCCCGGGGGCGCCGCAGGCTTTGACCGTTCCGCAGGCGGCGGCCGGCGCCTCGAACGTCGCGGGCCGATGGAGGGCGAGGTCGCGGACATAGGTGGCGCCGCTGACGTTGTGGGCGTCGAAGCCATGTTCGCGGAGGAGACGCGTGCCGACGTGGGCTCGCAGGCCGCTGTGGCAGACGACGGCCGTGGGCTTGGACCGATCGAGTTCACCCAGCCGCGCCCGCAGGTCGTTCAGCGGGATGGGGTGGGCGTGCGGGGCGCCGAGGAGGGCGAGTTCGGCGCGTTCATCGGCGTCGCGTAGGTCGATCACCTGGTAACCGGTCAGGTCGGCGTCGGGCGGGATGATCGGGGCGAGCCCGTCCAGGTCGTTCATCGCCGCGAAGGCGGCCATGTGCAGTGGATCCTTGGCGGAACCGAAGGGTGGGGCGTAGGCGAGGTCGACCTGCGCCAGGTCGCGCACGGTGCCGCCGAAGTGCAGGAACGAGGCGACGACGTCCAGGCGCTTGTCGATGCCGGCCGCGCCGACGGCCTGGGCGCCGAGGATGCGCCCCGTGCCGGCTTCGTAGACGAGCTTGAGCGTGAGGGACTTGGCGCCCGGGTAGTAGCCGGCGTGGTGGTTGGCGGTGATGTGCACGGCCCGCGCCGCGAGTCCGCGCTTGCGGGCGGACTTCAGCGAGTCCCCGGCGATCCCCGCCCCGAGCCCGAAGACCTTGATGATCGCAGTTCCCCAAGCGGAAGGGGCCGGGGCGGATTTTCCGGTCGCGGCGTGTTCGCCGACCAGGCGGCCCGTGCGGTTGGCGATGCCCGCGAGCGGCACGCGTCCGCGGAGGCCGGTGGGGCCGAGCCGGTATTCCGCGGCGTCGCCGACGGCGTAGATGTCGTGGTCGGCGGTACGCTGGTACTCGTCGGTCAGGATGCCGCCCGCGGGGCCCACGCCGAGGCCGGCGGCGACGGCGAGCTGGTTGGAGGGACGGACGCCCAGGCCGAGGATGACGAGGTCGGCGTCGACCGTGACGCCGTTCTCGAGCACCACGCCCGTGGCCGCGCCCGCGGACTCGCGGATGGCCTTGAAGCCGGAGCCCGAAATCAGGCGGACGCCGTGGCGGAGGAGTTCGCGACGGAGGGGTTCCGCCATCTCGGCGTCGAGGGGCGGGAGGACCTGGCCGATTTTCTCGATCAGGGTCACGTCGAGGCCGCGCTCCTTGAGCTGTTCGGCGACTTCGAGGCCGATGAAGCCCGCGCCGACCACGGCGACCTGCTTGACCGAAGGCAGCTGGGCCAGGATGCGGTCCATGTCCTCGATGTTGCGGAGCGAATGGACGCCGCGGGCGCGGACGCCGGGCACATCGGGGATGAGCGGGGCCGCGCCGGGGGCAAGGATCAGCTTGTCGTAGGATTCCTCGTAGTCCGTGCCCGCGACGTGGTCGCGGATGCGGACGGTCTTCGTGGTGCGGTCGATCGCCAGGGCCTCATGGCGGACGCGGACTTCGATGTTGAAGCGCTTCTTGAATAGTTCGGGCTTGGCGACGAGCAACTTGGCGCGGTCTTGGATGACGCCACCGAGGTGGTAGGGGAGTCCGCAGTTGGCGAAGGAGACGTAGGCGTCCTTCTCCAGCATGATGATGCGGGCTTGCTCGTTCATGCGGCGGGCGCGGGTCGCGGCCGAGGCGCCGCCGGCGACGCCGCCGACGATGAGGATCTTGGGGGAGGGGGTCATGGAATTATTTCGCGAAATGGGAGCGGATGCAGCCGAGGATCGTCAGGCAGCCGGCGTGGGCCACGCGGTAGCGGGCGATCCGCCCGGCCCGGTCGGCGGCCACGAGGCCGTGGGCGCGCAGGCGCATGAGGTGCTGGCTCACGGTCGCCTGCGGGCGGCGGAGGCGCGTGGTGAGTTCGGACACGTCGAGCGGACCCTGCTCCAGGGCTTCGACGATGCGGAGCCGGTCGGGGTGCGAAAGCGTGCGGAGGGCCGCGGCGCAGTGCTTCAGGATCTTCGGGTCGAGCGGGACCACTTTTGACATATTCAAAAGTTTGAATGTATTTGGCCGGGGTGGCAAGAGGGAAAAAGGGGTGGCGGTTAGCGGTTGGCGGTTGGGGGGGGGACGTGGACCGGAGGGCACGAGGATACGATGACCGGAGGACTGGAGGACTGGAGGACACGAGAAGCCGAGGACCGGAGGGCAAGAGGACACGAGGAGCCGAGACCTGAGGACCTGAGGAGCCAAGACGATGCTCCCGTCACTTGCCACCCGTCATCCTGGAATGGCTGCGCTCGGGCGGCACGTGGTGCTGCCCCTACTTCCGAAGCCTACGCCTTCGCTTCGGCCTTCCGAACAAGGGCGAAGATGCCCAGGGCCATCGCCACCAAACCGGCGTAACAGGCCCACTCCGGCAGGCCGAGGAGCTCGGGGAGGCGGAGTTTGCCGTAGGCGCCGACCGGCAGGAGGTTCGCGGCGATCCAGTCGAAGCTCAGGGCGTAGGCGATGCCCCCGACGAGCATGCCGCCGAGGCCGGCCAGGGCATCCAGCCGGCCGGTCGCGAGGGCGGCGAGGCCGGTGCCCGGGCAGTAGCCGTAGAGGACCATGCCGACGCCGAAGATCGCCGCCCCGAGCCCGACCGCCAGGAGGTTCAGCGGCTTGATGTGGAACTGGGCCAAGTCCTGGCCATGGAGGATCGCGATACCGACCCCGCCGACGGCGATGGCGGTCAGCATGACCTTGAGCACCGTGAAGTCGCGGAATTGGAACAGGCGGACGATCACGTCGAAGTCGGTCAGGCCGCCGCGGTGCAGCAGGAAGCCGAACAGCGCTCCGAAAACGACGGCGGCGCCGAGGAGTTCGGGGCCGGTGAGGAAGGCGAGGGGGAGGATCATGGCGTTTGCTTCGACGGCTTCAGGCTTGGGTGGACCGGCCGTAGAGCAGTCGCGCGGTGAGGATGCCCGAGGCGAACATCACGATGAAGAAGAGCCAGCCGCTCACGGCGAGCTGCAGGCAGCCGCTGATGCCGTGGCCGCTGGTGCACCCGTCGGCGAGGCGCGCCCCGTAAAGCGCGAGGAAGCCGCCCACGAAGGCCGCGACCAGCCGCTTGGGCTTCGAGGTCCCGAAGCGGGCGTTCCAGACCGAGGAGTCGAGGGTGAATCGGAAGGCGCCCCCGAGCACGGCGCTCACGAAGGCCCCCAGCATCGTGCCGACGAGGAAGAGGGTGCTGTAATCCCAGGCTGGGATGGCCGATTTGGCCCAATAGGTGTTTTGCGCCACGCCCTCGGCGCCGAGGAACGGCACGGCGCAGGCCCCGGCCGCTTGCGCGAGACCGGTCGACATCCCGAGCGGCTTATTGGCGAGCGAGAACGTGAGCACGCTGAGCAGACCGATGAGCGTACCGACGAGGTAAGGGTTCCAGCGGGGGGTCTTCATGGGGTCGGGGAAGGATGGAGGATGAGGGGGCGGGGATGAAGGATTAATTTAGCGGTTGGCGGTGAGCGGGTGGTGGTTGGGAAGGCAAAGAGGCAAGGGGGAGACCGGAACTGGAAAATTGATCCCCAGCCAATGATCCGCTCTCCGGTTTCCCTTTGAGTTCTCCGTGTGTCTCCCGCCGCCCGAGGCTGCCACCCGCGACCCGAGAACTTAAACTCTAGGGCAGCACGCGGTGCTGCCCCTACCTCGATACGGCTATGTCGTGATGCGGTCCCGACCCTGCCTGATGCCTCGCATCGATCCAGCCCTCGATTCAGCACTCAATGCAGCCATCGACCCAGCCATCGACGCTGGCCAGGGGCTCAGCCCAGCCGATTGGCCGCGCTGACGAGGGCCTTGAGGCCGGCGAGCTCGATGTTGGCGTCGACGCCGCAGCCCCAGACGGTGCGGCCGTCCTTGGACTGCAGGCTGACGTACGCGGCGGCGGCCGACTCGGAGCCGGCGGTCAGCGCGTGCGAGCGGTAGTCCTTGAGGGTGAAGTTGGCCCAGCCCTTGGATTCCAAGGCATGCACGAGGGCGCTGATCGGGCCGTTGCCCTCGCCGGTCAGGGTGAGGACCTGGCCGGCGCGCCGGACCTCGGCTTGGCAGGTGAAGGATTGCGGCCCGTTCTGCTTGGAGGCGAAGGCCACGAGCTCGAGGGGCGAGGCGACGTTGACGAAGTGGGTGCGGAAGCACTCGTGGATCTCCTTCGGGGAAAGTTCCTTGCCCAGGGAATCCGCGTGCTTGCCGATGAGGTTGCCGACCTCGGGGTGCATGAGCTTGGGCAGGTCGAAGCCGAACTCGCGGTCCAGCACGTAGGCGACGCCGCCCTTGCCGCTCTGCGAGTTGATGCGGATGATGGCCTCGTAGGAACGGCCGATGTCCATCGGGTCGATGGTGAGGTAGGGGACGTCCCAGAGGGCGTCGTGGCCGATCTTCCCGCGCCGGTCCATGCCCTTCTTGATCGCGTCCTGGTGGGAGCCGGAGAAGGCCGTGAAGACGAGGTCGCCGCCGTACGGGTGGCGGTCGTGCACGCTCATGCGGGTCACGCGCTCGTAGACCTCGCGGATGCGCCCGAGGTCGCGGAAATCGAGGTGCGGGTCGATGCCGTGCGAGTACATGTTCAGCGCGACGGTCACGATGTCGAGGTTGCCGGTCCGTTCGCCGTTGCCGAAGAGCGTGCCTTCGACGCGGTCCGCGCCGGCCATGAGGCCGAGTTCGGTGGCGGCGACCCCGGTGCCGCGGTCGTTGTGCGTGTGCAGGGAGACGATCGCCATGGAGCGGTCGCTCAGGTGGCGGCAGAACCACTCGATCTGGTCGGCGTGCGTGTTCGGCGTGCCGGCTTCGACGGTGAGGGGCAGGTTCAGGATGATCGGCCTCTTCGCCGAGGCCCCCCAGGCCTTGGCCACGGCCTCGCAGACCGCGAGGGCGTAGTCGGGCTCGGTGAGCACGAAGGTCTCGGGGCTGAACTCCAGCTGCCACCGGGTGTCCGGCAGGGCGTCGGTGAGCTCGCGGATGAGCTTCGCGCCGGTGACCGCCATCTCGAGGACCTGCTCCTTGGACAGGCCGAAGACGATCTCGCGCTGCGCGGGGTTGGTCGGCGTGTAGAGATGGACGATCGCGCGGCGGGCGCCCTTGAGCGAGTCGATCGTGCGGCGGATGAGGTGCTCGCGGGCCTGGACCAGCACCTGCACGGAGACGTCGTCGGGGATGAGGTCCCTTTCGATCAGCTCGCGCGTGAAGTTGAATTCGGTGTCGGAGGCCGACGGGAAGCCGATCTCGATCTCCTTGAAGCCGATGCGGCAGAGTTCCTGGAAGAGCTCGTGCTTCTCCGCCACGTTCATGGGGATGGCCAGCGCCTGGTTGCCGTCGCGGAGGTCGACCGAGCACCAGCGCGGGGCGCGCTCGATGCGGGCGTCGGGCCAGCGGCGGTCGGGGAGACGGACGGTCTCGAACGGGCGGTACTTCTTCCGGGGCGATTCCATGCGGGGCGAAGGGGAGAGGGTGGGAAAGGGTGGGTGGGGTGGCGAGCGTGGTTTGACCCCCTGAAAGCAAAAAGCCCG
>JBIISU010000072.1:0-5910 GCA_044340815.1 Opitutales bacterium
CCTTATCATCAACGGAGCCCGTGATTCGGAGGTGCCGCTCGTTGGTGGCATGAGCGGCAATCCCCTCGTCCGTGGCGCGCAGGCTACGCCTTTTCAACCTGTGGATGCGGTCGTGGCTTTCTGGGCAAAGGCAAACCGCTGCGCAAGCGAGCCTAAGGTCACCGTGGCGGGCTCGGTCACTACGAAGACTTACGCGCCGACCGGTGGTGGTGCCCCGGTGGAATATGTCTTGGACAAAGAAGGCGGTCATGGCTGGCCCGGGACGGTCAGCCGGCGCGCCGAAAACCAACCGATCGCATCCTTCAAGGGGGCCGAACGTATTTGGGACTTCTTCAAGGATAAGGCCCGCGTCCTAGACCCGAAATAACGGCCCTCTTGGCCTCGCCTGAAGCGAGCTCAGTTTCGCCCCATGAGAACGCTTGCACTTGCCCGTCTGCGCCAGGTCGTAAAGATATCATCACCCTTATGAGCCCGACTCGTCGTTCGTTCATCGCTTCCCTTGGCGGCGCCGCCGCCGGCCTCGCCCTCGCTCCTGCCTTGCGCGCGGCCGACGGCCCCGCGCCCCGCAAACTGGGCATCGCCCTGTGCGGCCTCGGCGGCTACTCGAACGGCGAGCTGTCGCCCGCGCTGCTCGAGACCAAGCACGCGAAGCTCGTGGCGGCCATCACCGGCACCCGCGCCAAGGGCGAGAAACTCGCCAAGCTCCACGGCTTCGACGAGGCCAACATCTACTCCTACGACCAGTGGGACAAGGTGGCCGCGAACAAGGAGATCGACGTCGTCTACGTGGTCACCCCGCCCGGCATCCACGCCCAGAACGTCCTCGCGGCCTTCGGCGCGGGCAAGCACGTCATCTGCGAGAAGCCGATGGCGACCTCCGTCGCCGAGTGCGACGCCATGATCGCCGCGGGCAAGAAGGCCGGCAAGCGCCTGGCGATCGGCTACCGCCTGCATTACGATCCCTACCACCAGGAACTCGTCCGCCTCGCCAAGTCGCAGGAGTTCGGTCCGTTCCTGAAGATGACCTCGGCCAACGGGTTCACCCTTCGCCGGCAGGCTTGGCGGATCGAGAAGAAACTGGCCGGCGGAGGCGCGCTCCTCGACATGGGCATCTATTCCCTGCATGCGTGCTGCATGGCGGCCGACGCCAATCCGGTCGCGGTGACGGCCAAGGAACTGCCGAAGACCCAGCCGGAGTTCTTCAAGGAGGTCGAACAGGCCTTGGAGTTCCGCCTCGAGTTCGCCAACGGCGCGACCGCCGACGTCTGGACGGGCTACGACGCCAACCGGGCGGAGTTCCACGCCGAGGCCCCCAAGGGCTGGTTCAAGGGCGAGCGGCCGGTCTTCAGCTACCGCGGCCTCAACATCTCCACCTCCGCCAAGGGGAAACTGGACTTCGGGGTCTTCCGCCAGCAGCAGCGCCACATGGACGCCGTCTGCGCCGCGCTCCGCGATGGCGGCGAGTTCACCTGCACCGGCGAGGTCGGCCGGCGCGACATGGTCGTGATCGAGGGGATCTACGAATCGATCAAGACGGGCAAGAAGGTGGAGCTGAAGTATGGTTGAGGGAAGGGGCCAGGGCTAGGGCCAGGGCTAGGGCCAGGGTCAGGGTCACATGTTAGGTAGTCGGGATTAGGAGTTAGGGGGTGCCCAATACCCGATACCCAATACCCATTTCCTAAAACCCTCTTCCTAATCCCTACTGCCTAGTCTCTCCTACCAAGTCTTCGCGAGGGTGGTGAGTTCGCCGGCGGCCTTGGTCATCGCCTCGACGCGGGCATCCTCGCCGTTGTTCACGCCTTCGGCGTGGATGAAGGTGACGTCGGTGATGCCGATGAAGCCAAGGATCTTCCGCAGGTAGGGTTCCTGGAAGTCGTAGTCGGTGCCGGCCACGAAGCCTCCCCGGGCCGTGATGACGAGGGCCTTCTTGCCCTGGAGCAGCGGGATGACGCCGTCCTCCGTCACCTTGAAGGTCATGTCGGCCCGGACGACCTGATCGATCCAGGCCTTGAGCGAGGCCGAGACCGTGAAGTTGTGCATCGGCGAAGCGATCAGGAGGCGGTCGCAGGCCAGCAGCTCGGCCGTCAAGGCGTCGGAATGGTGCAGGACGCCCTTCATCGCCGGGTCGTGTTGGTCCGCCGGCGAGAAGGCGGCGCCGACCCATGCGTCCGAGATGAAGGGCGGCGGGTGGTGGCCGACGTCGTGGTGCGTGACCTTGAGGTTGGGATGGGCCAGGCGCAGCGCGTTGATGAAGCCGGCGGAAAGCTTGCGGGTCACCGAGCGCACCGTCCGGGGGGAGGCGTCGATATGCAGGAGCTTCATGACATTTAACTTAAGGGGAAGCCAGAGGAAGGCAAGGGGGTGCGGATAGAGACAGGCAAAGGGCCAGGGCTAGGGCATGGGCCAGGGCTATTTTCCGCGCCTCGATTCGCCGCCGTGACCTGGCCGTTACTTTTGTTGCTTCAGTCGGTTGCGGAGTTCGGCGATGACTTTGGCTTGGGTGGGGTCGGCTGCGAGGTTGTGGTTTTCGCCGTCGTCGTTCGCGTGGTCGTAGAGTTCCGCGCCGCCTTTGCCTTCGTTCCACTCGGTGTAGCGGTAGCGGTCGGTGCGGATCGTGCGGCCGACGATGGGCTCTTTCTTGCCCCCGGCGTTCACTTGGGTGAAGGCGGCGTGGGGCCACGGCTTGCTCGGGTCATCGAGCAGCGGGCGGAGGCTGCGCCCCTCGAGCGTCTTGGGCGGCGTCACGCCGCAGAGGTCGGCGACGGTCGGGTACAGGTCGACGAGTTCGGTGATGGCGGGGGAGGGTTTGCCGGTTCCTTTGATGCCGGGGGCACGCACGATGAACGGCACGCGGGTCGAGGGATCGAAGAGGGCGCGCTTCTGCCAAAGCCCATGTTCGCCGAGGTTGTACCCGTGGTCGCTGAGGAAGACCACGACGGTGTTCTCGGCCAACCCTTGCTTTTCGAGTTCGGCCAGCACGAGGCCGAGTTGCGCGTCCATGAAACTTTGCGACGCGTAGTAGGCCTGGATGACCGAACGCTTCTGGCCCTCGTTCATGCCGTAGTCGGCCTTGGCCGTGCTGAAGTAGGCTTGGGCGGGACGGCCGACGCGGTCGGGCTTGCCCGGCAGGCTGATCTGGTCCTTCGGGTAGAGGTCGAAGTAGCTTTTGGGGGCGACGTAGGGCGTGTGGGGGCGGAAGAAGCCCACGGCGAGGAAGAACGGCTGGTCGCGCTTCTCACGTAGGAAGGCCTGCGCCTGCGCGGCGATCTTGCCGTCGGTCTGTTCGGCGTCGCCACCCTCCGCCGCCAGCCACGAAAGCGTCGCGCCGTAGTTGTGGGTGCCCACCTTCACGCTGGCCGGTGCGTCGGGGCCCTGGCCCCCGACGATCGCGAAGATCTTGTCCTCGTCGTCGCAATCGCGCCCGCGGGGGTTCCAGACCTTCTCCCAAGAGCGCGGATCATCCAGCCCGTTGGTGCCGATTTCCTTGGGGACGCCGTAATGGTAGAGCTTGCCGATGCGGGCGACCGCGTAGCCCTGTTGCTTGAAGAGCTCGGGCAGCGTCACCGCGTCGGGGACGTTCGTCCGAAACTGCACCGCGTTGTCGACGACCTTGGTGGTGTCGGGGCGCAGGCCGGTGAGGAAGGAGGCACGGCTCGGGTTGCAGAGGGCATATTGGCAATAGGTGCGGTCGAAGCGCACCCCTTGGGTCGCGAGCTTATCGAGGTTGGGCGTCAGCGCCGGCCCGCCGTACGTGCCCATCGACGCACGGCAGTCGTCTGACACAAACAGCAGCACGTTCAGGCGCTTCGCCTCGGCCGCGAAGGCGGAGACGCAGGCGAGCAGCAGGGCGGCGGTGGGGAGGCGCATACAAGAGGACTAGAGGATGGAGGGCCGGAGGACAAGAGGACACGACAAGGGCCGGAGGACACGACGAGGGCCGGAGGACAAGAGGGCCGGAGGGACGGAATGGACATAGGCGGAAATGGATCCGACGAAGAGGCTGGGATCGGTTGCCCGACCCCGGCCCTAGCCCCAGCCCTAGCCCTGCGAAGCTTCGCTTACACTTCCCAGTCTTCGCCCTTGCCGGCGAGGATCTTGTCGAGGGCGTTCAGCACGAGCTCGACGGCCTGTTCGGTGCTGACCTTGTCGGTGCGGATGTGGACTTCGGGCGATTCGGGCGCCTCGTAGGGCGAGGAGATGCCGGTGAATTCGGCGATCTCGCCGCGACGGGCCTTGGCGTAGAGTCCCTTGACGTCGCGCTGCTCGCAGACGTCGAGCGGGGCGTCGACGAACACTTCGACGAACGCGTGGTTGGCCAGGTTCGCGCGGGCCTTGGCCCGGTCGGCGGCGAGCGGCGCGATCAGGGTCACGAGCGCGATGTGGCCGGTGTGGGCGAAGAGCCCGGCGACGCCGGAGGCGCGGCGGACGCTTTCGGCGCGGTCGGCCTGCGAGAAGCCGAGGTCGCGGTTGAGCGAGACGCGGAGGTCGTCGCCGTCCACGCGGACGACGTTGCGGCCGGCGTCGAAGAGACGGCGTTCGACGGCCTCGGCGATGGTGGACTTGCCGGAGCCGGAGAGGCCGGTGAACCAGACGACGGCCGGGGCGTGGCCCGAACGGGCGGTGCGCTCGGCCGACGTGACCTTGCCGGAGCGCTGGGCGTGCTCGCTGCGGGCCTCGAGGATGATGCCGCCGCCGTGGATGCGGCCGCCTTCCTCGAGCGCGAAGCGTCCGGTGATGGCGCACTCGTGGTGGAGGTCGAAGGCCACCGGGCGGGTGGTCCGGACGACCACCTCGCAGATGGAGTCCCGCGGCACGCTGTCGGCCTGCACCGACTCGAGCGTGGAGGCGTCCGTGATCTTCTCGATCTTGGCGATGACGGCTTCGACGTTCTGGGTGAGGAGGCGGAGGCGGTAGGTCTTGTTCGGGACCAGCGGCTCCTTGCCCAGCCAGAAGATGCGGGCGCGGAATTCGCGGCCGACGCGGGGCTGGTTGGACGGGTGGGCGGCGACCTGGCCGCGCTCGACGAAGATCTGCTCGGACAGGGTGACGCTGGCGGAGTCGCCCGTGCCGGCGACTTCGCGGGACGGTCCCGGCCAGTCCTCGAAGGTGCGGACGGTGCTCCGGCGGCCGCCGGGCTGGAAGATCAGCTCATCGCCGGGGCGGATGGCGCCGGCCTCGACGCGCCCGGCCACGATGCGGCGGTGGTCGAAGCGGTAGATGTCGGACACCGGCAGGCGCAGGGGCAGGCCGGTGAGGTCGTCCTCGTGCCGGAAAGCGTCGAGCGCCTCGGTGACGGTCGGGCCCTTCCACCAGGCCATCTTCTCGGACCGCTGGACGACGTTCTCACCGTGCTTGGCGGCGAGGGGGATGAAGTGGACCGCCTCGAGGCCGAGGGTCTTGAGGAAGGCCGTGTACTCGCGGCGGATGCGCTCGTAGGTCTCCTGCGAGTGCTGAACGAGGTCCATCTTGTTGACCAGGACGACGAGCTGCTTGACGCCCAGGAGCGAGAGCAGGAACGCGTGGCGGCGGGACTGGTCCATGACGCCTTCCTTGGCGTCGATGAGGAGGAGGGCGGCGGAGGCCGAGGCGGCGCCGGTCACCATGTTCTTGAGGAACTCCTTATGGCCCGGGGCGTCGATGATGGCGTAGGCGCGCTGCTTCGTGCGGAAGAAGATGCGCGTCGTGTCGATGGTGATGTTCTGCTCCTGCTCCTCGATCAGCGCGTCGAGGAGGAAGGCGTATTCGAACTCCATGCCTTCGATGGCGCAGTTCTTGCGGACCTGCTCCATCTTGCCGTTGGGCAGGGAGTCGGTGTCATGGAGGAGGCGGCCGACGAAGGTGGACTTGCCGTGGTCGACGTGGCCGACGACGACGACGTGCATCTTGCGATGATCTTCGACGGAGGGAAGG
>JBIISU010000073.1:0-5888 GCA_044340815.1 Opitutales bacterium
GAGGGGGCGGGGACGTAGTCCCGTTTAAGGGCCGCCCTTACCCCGCACGCAAGCCTTTCGCGGTTCAGGCGTCCTTGCGGGCGTCGAGTTCCATCCAGCGTTCCACCGCCTGGGCGTGCTCGGCCTCGAGCGCATGGAGCTTCTTCTGCAACGTCGCCGCCTGGGCGCCGCCATCCTTGTAGATTTCCGGGTCGCCGAGTTGGACGGTCAGCTGCGCCTGTTCGGCCTCGAGCTGCTCGATCCGTCCCGGGAGCGTCTCCAGTTCCTTGCGCTCCTTGTTGTTCAGCTTGGCGCCGGCAGGTGCGCCGCCGGCCTTCGGGGAGGCCGCCTTCGCGGCCGGGGCGGCGGTCAGCGCGCTCTGGCGCTTGGCGACCGCGATGCGGGCGAGCTCGTTGCGCCAATCGGTGTAGCCGCCGGCATGTTCGGTCACGACGCCGTCGCCCTCGAACACGAGGGTGCTCGTCACGACATTGTCGAGGAACGCGCGGTCGTGGGACACCAGGATCAAGGTGCCGGTGTAGTCGACGAGGATGTCCTCGAGCACGTCGAGCGTCTCGGCGTCGAGGTCGTTGGTCGGTTCGTCGAGCACCAGCACGTTGGCGGGCTTGGTGAAGAGGCGGGCCAGCAGGAGGCGGTTGCGTTCGCCGCCCGACAGCACCTTCGCCTTGGAGCGGGCGCGGGTCGGCTCGAAGAGGAAGTCCTGCAGGTAGCTGATCACATGGCGCGAGCGCCCCTGCACGACGACCGAGTCGCCGTCGCCCGCGAGGTTCTCGGCGACGGTCTTGTTGTCGTCGATCTGGTCGCGCATCTGGTCGAAGTAGACCACTTCCATCTTCGTGCCGAACTTGAGGTTCCCGGAGGTGGCTCCCAGCTGGCCGAGGAGCATCTTGACCAGCGTGGTCTTGCCGGCGCCGTTCGGTCCGATGAGGCCGACCTTGTCGCCGCGGTTGAGCACGAGGCTGAAGTCGCGGATGAGCGGTTGGCCGCCGGGGTAGGCGAAGCCGATGTTCTCGGCCTCGACCACGCGGACGCCGGAGCGCTCGGCCTCGCTGATCTCCATCTTGGCGGAGCCGGTGGCGGTGCGCATGGCGCCGCGTTGGGCGCGCATCTTGACGAGCGCCTCCATGCGGGCGTTGGACTTGGTGCGGCGGGCGCCGGGGCTGCGGCGGGACCAGGCTTCCTCCTGGCCGAGCTTCTTGTCGAAGGCCGCGCGCTGGCGTTCCTCCGCGACGAAGAGCTCCTCCTTGCGGACGAGGTAGGTGTCGTAGTCGCAGGACCAGCTGGCGAGCTTGCCGCGGTCCAGTTCGATGATGCGGTTGGCCATGCGCCGGAGGAAGGCGCGGTCGTGCGTCACGAACAGCAGCGGGATCTTCTGCTCGAGCAGGAACTCCTCCATCCAGAGGATCGAGTCGAGGTCGAGGTGGTTGGTCGGCTCGTCGAGCAGCAACAGGCCGGGCTTGGCGGCCAAGGCGCGCGCGAGCAGGCAGCGGCGCTTGAGGCCGCCGGACAGGGCGTTGAACGCCCGGTCCTCGGGCAGGCCGAGGCGCGCGATCAGGTCGTCGACGCGGAGGTCCTTCTCCCAGTCCTCGGAGAGGTCATCGGCGCGGAGGCCGGAGGTCACGATGTCGCGGACGTTGCCCGGCAGATCCTCGGGGATCTCCTGGGTCAGCCGGGCGATGCAGACCCCGTCCGGGATCGTGACCGTCCCCGTATCGGGGGCGGTTTCCCCGGCGGCGATGCGCATGAGGGTCGTCTTGCCGGCGCCGTTGCGGCCCAGCAGGCAGACCCGCTCGCCTTCCTCGATCTGGAGGTTGAGGTGGTCGAGCACGGGCGGACCGCCGAAGCTGACGTAGATATCGAGGAGACTGAGCAGGGCCATTCGGCCTTGAAGTGAGTGACGGAGGGGCGGGAGGCGAGTCAAATGGCGACGGGGCGCCTCCCACCCCAAAGGAACACTTGTCGGAGGGGCCGGGTAGCGTGTATTTCCCATGATAACCCCACCATGCGTCGTCTCCTCCTGCTCGCCCTCGCCACCGTCGCCCTCGCCGACGGCCCCAAGGACAACGTCGCCACCGCGGTGCGTCCGATCCCCCCGCCCGGCGTCCCGGTCCCGGAGGCCGAACGCAAGGCGATCCAGCAGGCGCTCAGCGAGCTACGCGTCGCGATCGACAATGCCGCCAAGGCCCAGGCGAAGAACCCCCGCCTCCAGGAGCTGCTGCCCGACCTCGAGGTCTGCCACAAGGCGGCCGACTGGGCGTTGCGGTACAATGAGTTCTTCAAGGAGGCCGAGTTCAAGTCGGCGCTCGAGGTCATCGCCGAAGGCAAGGCGCGCGCCGCGGCCTTCGCGAAGGGTGAGTCGCCTTGGACCACGCAGAAGGGGCCGGTCATTCGCGGCTACCGTTCGCGCCTCGATGGCTCCATCCAGCCGTATGGCATCGTCGTCCCCGAGAACGTCGGCCCCGGCCCGCTCCGGCTCGACTTCTGGTGCCACGGCCGCGGGGAGAACCTCAGCGAGCTCAACTTCGTGCAGGAGCGCCGCAAGTCCGGCGGCCAGATCGCGGCGAAAGACCGCTACGTCCTCCATCCCTACGGCCGCTACTGCTGCGCGAACAAGTTCGCCGGCGAGGTCGACCTCTGGGAGGCCTACGAACACGCCCGCAAGTCCTACGCCTTCGACGAGGACCGGCTCTTCATCCGCGGCTTCAGCATGGGGGGCGCGGCCGTCTGGCAGTTCGGCGCCCACTACACCGACCGCTGGTGCGGCATCAATCCCGGGGCCGGTTTCTCTGAGACCCCCGAGTTCCTGAATATCTTCCAGAACGAGGACGTGTCCAGGATCCCGGCCTGGCAGCAGACGCTGTGGTCCTGGTACAATGCGACCGACGTCGCCGCCAATTTCGCGAACGCGCCGCTCGTGGCTTACAGCGGCGAACTCGACAAGCAGAAACAGGCCGCCGACATCATGGCCAAGCACCTCCGGACCGAGAACCTCGAACTCGTCCACATCATCGGGCCCAAGACCGCGCACAAGATCCACCCCGACTCGCTCGCGGAGATCGAGCGTCGGCTCGCCGCCATCGCCGCCGTGGGCCGCGTCCGCGCCCCGCGGGAGGTCACGCTCGTCACCTACTTCCTCCGCTATAACCGCATGCATTGGGTCCAGGTCGATCGCCTGGCCCAGCACTGGCAGCCGGCCCGGCTCGCCGCCGAGGTCGACGGCGAAGCCGCCGTGACCGTCAAGACGCTGAACGTGACCGGCTTCACCCTGGACATGGCCTCCGGCCACGCGCCGTTCTCGCAACGCGGCAAGGTCGTCGTGCACATCGACGGGCAGGACGTCGAGACGCCGCCGCCCGCCTCCGACCGGTCTTGGAAGGTCACCTTCGCCCGCGCCGCCCACAACGGCAAGTGGAGCCAGGTGCAGGTCTACGACGACGCCGCCGGCCTCGTGAAGCGCCATGGGCTGACCGGCCCGATCGACGATGCCTTCATGGACGCCTTCCTGTTCGTCTCCCCGACGGGTCAGCCGATGCACGCCAAGTCCGGCGCCTGGGCCAAGGCCGAGATGGAGCGCGCCAGCTGGGAATGGCGCCGGCAGTTCCGCGGCTTCGCGCCGGTCAAGACGGACAAGGAAATCCGGGACGAGGACATCGCGGCGAACAACCTGATCCTGTGGGGCGACCCGTCCAGCAACGCGCTGCTGGCGCGCATCGTCGCCAAGCTGCCCATCACCTGGACCGCCGATAAGCTCGTCGTGAACGACCGGACCTACTCGCCGCACGACCACATGCCGGTCCTGATCTACCCGAACCCGCTGAACCCGGCGAAGTACGTGGTCATCAACAGCGGCTTCACCTACCGCGAGTACGACTACCTCAACAACGCCCGTCAGGTCCCGAAGCTGCCCGATTGGGCGGTCATCGACCTCAATACGCCCGTGACCCCGCAGGCCCCCGGGGCCATCCCGGACGCCGGTTTCTTCGACGAGCACTGGGGCTGGCGCGCCCGCTGAGCCTCCGAGCTCCTCCTCCCATGCCCATCATCACGGAAAAAGAACTGCGTCCGGATTACGACGTGATCGTCGTCGGCTCCGGCGCCGGTGGCGGTCAGTCCGCCTACACGCTCACCATGAACGGCGTGAAGGTCCTCATGCTCGAGGCCGGTCGCAATTACGACCCGGTCACCGAGACGCCGATGTTCCAGACGGCTAACCAGATGCCGCTGCGCGGCATGTCCACCCGCGAGAAGCCCTTCGGTTTCGCCGACGCCACCGTGGACGGCGGCTGGGAGGTCCCCGGCGAACCCTACACGCAGGCCAACGACAAGCCCGCGGACAAGTTCTGGTGGTGGCGAGCCCGCATGCTCGGGGGTCGCACCAACCATTGGGGGCGCATCTCCCTGCGCAACGGCCCCTACGACTTCAAGCCGTACTCGCGCGACGGCCTCGGCTTCGACTGGCCGATCGCCTACGAGGACGTCGCCCCGTATTACGACAAGGTCGAGCTGCTCGTCGGCGTCTACGGCTCGAACGAGGGCCTGGAGAACACGCCGGACTCGCCCAACGGCACGCTGCTCCCGCCGCCCAAGGCCCGCGCCGGCGAACTCTACTTCAAGAAGCACGTGGCCAAGCTCGGCATCCCCGTCGTGCCGATCCATCGCGCGGTCCTCAGCACCCGACAGGACCATGAGAACATCCCGCGCCGGCTCTTTCCGCATAATCCCACCGCGCAGAAGCTGACCGCCGAGTCGATGAAGGCCCGCGCCGCCTGCTTCTGGGCCACCGATTGCGTGCGCGGCTGCAGCATCCGCGCGAATTACCAGTCGACGACCGTGCACCTGCCGCCCGCGCTCGCCTCCGGCAACCTGGACATCCTTTGCGACGCCCACGTGCGCGAGGTCGTCCTCAACGACCAGGGCAAGGCCGCCGGCGTCGCCTACATCGACAAGAAGACCAGGCAGGAGCGCGTCGTCAAGGCCCGCGCGGTCATCCTCGCGGCCAGTTCCGGCGAGACCGCCCGCATCCTGCTCAACTCCCGCGCGAAGCGCCCCGAGGGCGTCGCGAACTCGAGCGGGCTCGTCGGCAAGTACATCATGGACACCGTCGGGGCCGGTCTCGGCGGGCGGGTGCCGGCCTTCGAGAACCTCCCGGTGCACAACGAGGATGGCGCCGGTGCGCACGTCTACGTCCCCTGGTGGCTCTACGGCCCGCAGCGCGCCGGCCAGCTCGACTTCGCCCGCGGCTACCACATCGAGTTCACGACCGGACGTCAGGCGCCCAACCTCAACGTGGCCGGCCCCGCCGGGCCGGGCTACGGCAAGTCCTTCAAGGAGGAACTTCGCCGCACCTACGGCTCGTTCGTCGGCTTCTCCGGCCGCGGCGAGATGATCCCGAACAAGGATTCGTACTGCGAACTCGACCCCGCGGTGAAGGACAAGTGGGGGATCCCCGTGCTCCGTTTCCACTGGAAGTGGTCCAGCCATGAACTCAACCAGGCTGCCCACATGCAGCGCACCTTCAAGGAGATGATCGAGGCCGCCGGCGGCGTCGCGGGTACCCCGACGACCGGCGACAAGGCCATCAAGCCGGGTGGCTTCATCATCCATGAGGTCGGCGGCGGCATCATGGGCGCCGATCGGTCCAAATCCGTGACCAATTCCTGGAACCAGTGCTGGGACATCCCCAACCTCGTCCTGAACGACGGCTCCGCCTTCCCCAGCAACGCCGACAAGAACCCGACCCTGACCATCATGGCTTTGGCGTGGCGCGCGTGCGACCACCTCATCGACGAGATGCGGAAGGGCAACCTCTGAGACCCCGCCCATGTCCTCCGACCATTCCCCCGAAGCGACCCGCCTCGACCGCCGCCAGGCGCTCTCCTGGTTGGCCG
>JBIISU010000074.1:0-5861 GCA_044340815.1 Opitutales bacterium
GTCTTCGGCAGCCCCAGCGTATCGAAGCCGTGCAGGATCTGGCGATGGAGATTGGAGACCTCCACCTTGTCGGGGTCGGCGATGCCAAGCGTGCCGACGCCGGCCGCCGCGAGGTAGAGGCCGACCGGCGAACCTAAACCGCCGGCGCCGAGCAGCAGGACTTTGGCCGCGCGCAACTTCAGCTGCCCCGCCTCGCCCACCCCGGGCAGACGGAGCTGCCGTGCATAGAGGGCGCGTTCATGCTCGGTCAGGCGTGGCTCCGCGGACATGCCCCCATGGAGACGGCGGAAGCGGCGGTGTCAAACCCCTCCCCGGTGCGGTTCGGGTTGAAATCAAGGCCGGACCCGCCCAGCGTGCGGCGTGTCCTCGGTCTACCTCGGCATCGACTATGGCGCCAAACGCGTCGGGTTGAGCCATGCCGATGGTCTCGGCTTCGCCTTCCCGCTCCCCGCGGCCGTCGCGCCGGAGGCCGAGGAACGCTTCGCCCAAATCGGCCGCGAAATCGCCCGCCTGCGGGTGACCCAACTCGTCCTGGGCTACCCGTTGTCGGTCGAGGGCGAACGGACGAAGCGCTGCGACGAGGTCGACGCCTTCGCCGCCGAACTGACCCGCCGCTTCGGACTGCCCATCGAACTGGTCGATGAGGCGCTGAGCAGCCAGGCGGCCGACGAACTGGGTGGGCGCCGCAAGCCCCGCTCCGCCCAAGAGCGCCGGGACCAAGCCCGCAGCGGCGAACGGGATTCCCGCGCGGCGGCGGTGCTGCTCCAGGACTTCCTGAACAGCCGGGGCATCGGCACGAGCCTTTGACATGGGCAAGCCGCTCAAGTCCATCCTCCAGCCGGAGCGCTTCCTCGCGACGATCGCCTACGACGGCACCGACTTCCACGGCTGGCAGGTCAACCCCAACCAACGCACGGTGGAGAGCGCCATCGAGGAGCGGCTCTCGCGGATCTTCCGGACGCCGATCGACGTCCACGGCAGCGGCCGCACCGACGCGGGCGTCCACAGCGTCGGCCAGCGTTTCCACTTCGACGCCTTCTGGCCGCACCCGGCCAAGCACCTGCTCTTCGCGGTCAATTCGTGCGAACAGGAAGGCCTGCTGGTCACCGACCTGCGGCGCGTCCCGGCGGACTTCCATTGTCGGCACTGGGCGAAGGGCAAGCGGTACCGCTACGAGATCTGCCATGGTTGGCCGCCCCCGTGGGAAGCGCGCTACTGCTTCGGCACCGGCAAGCGCGTGCTCGACGCCCGCCGGATGCGCGCGGCCGCCAAACTGCTCCTCGGGACCCATGATTTCCGCGCCTTCAGCGGGACGCATGCGCAGGGCATGGACCTGGAGAACCCGGTGAAGGAGCTGCGGCGGCTCGACGTCGCGCAGCGCGGCGACCGGATCACCATCACGACCGAAGCGAGCGGCTACCTCTACAAGATGGTGCGCCGGCTGGTCGGCGGCCTCATGCGCGTCGGCGAAGGCAAGCTCCCGCCCGAACGGCTCGCGGCCTACCGCGACGAAGGCGTGATCACGGCGGAGATCCCGACGGCCCCGGCGCGCGGGCTCTTCATGGAGAAGGTCTTCTACGACCCCGCCGACCTCAAGGTGGGCCGCAGCGGTTAGGTCCCGACCGGGCTCATGGCCTTCGCACCGCGCTGCCGCCGAAAGACGGCCGGGGCGGCCGGACCTCGCTTGCGGGTTGCCTGCCACCGCCGCGACGGCTACGCACCCGACGTGGCTCACCTGCGTCCCTTCCTCTTCGCCTGCATCGCCCTCCTCGCGGCCACCTTATCCGCTCACCCGGAATGGAAGCAGGCCTACTGCGTCGGCGTGATCGACGATGACTACCGATTCGACCTGACCATCAAGTTCGACGTACCCTCCTACCTCGTCGGCAAGCATCCCAAGGAAGCCACGGTCAAGGAACTCGACGACCTCATGTTCGACGCCGGGCGCCTGCCCGCCGCCTACGAGCGCGGCCCGGCGGACTTCCTGAAAGGGACGCGCGTCTTCGTCGACGGCGCCGAGGTGCCGGTCGAGTTCCTGGCCTTCCCCTCGGCCGCCGAGGTCAAGGCCCAGTCGGCCAAGCAGGGCGAGGAGGACCGCTACCCGGTCCTGCTCAACGCCAAGCTCCGCGCCCGGATACCGCGCGAAACGGGCAAGGTCGAGGTGATGTTCCCCCCGGCGCTCGGCGCCGTACTTACCAACCTCCGGCGCGGCATGGATTCGCAGGTCCTCATGAACGTGGCGCCAGGCGAGCGGGGCGAGTTCGTCATCGGGGAAGTCCGCCTGACCTTGGGCGGCTTCCTGCGCGAGGGCTTCGCACACGTCATCCCGGACGGCTGGGACCACTGCCTCTTCATGCTCGCGATGTTCCTCGGCGCGGCGTCGCTCGCCCAGGCCCTGACGCGGTCCCTCATCTTCACCCTCGGCCACAGCGTCACGCTCGGCCTGGTCGCCTTCGGCGCGCTGCCGCCCGCCGGCGACTGGATCGAACCGATCATCGCCGCTACCATCGGCCTCGGCGGCGCCTACGTCTACTTCGGCCGCGGCGAGGGCCGCCAGATGCTGCTCGTGCCGCTGGCCTTCGGCCTCATCCACGGACTGGGATTCGCCGCGGCCGTCACGGACAAACTGGCCGAATGGCGTCAGGCTCAGGTCGTCCAGGTGCTCGTCGGCTTCAACCTGGGCGTCGAACTCGCCCAGGTGACCGTCATCCTACTGGCCGCGGGACTGCTCGCCTTCGCCACCCGGGCGAACTTGCCGATGGCGGGTTGGCGGCGTGGCCTAGGGGGCGCCATCGCCCTCGCGGGCTTCGGCGTCATGCTCTGGCGGGCCTACGGACTGCTGACCGGCGAAGGTTGATCAAAGGCGGCCGACGGGACGCTTACCGGCGTCGAGCGCGGCGCGCTCCTTCGCCGCCAGTTCCTTCAAGGCCGCGACGACGTCGGGGTGGGCGTCCTTCACGTCGGTGCGCTCGCCCGGATCGGTCTCGAGGTTGAACAAGGCGAGGCCGATCTCCTTCTGCTGGGTCTTCATCGGCGCGCCATCGTGCTCGGCGGGCTTCATGTCGTCGTAGCTCCGGTAGGTATGCGGCAGATGCAGCTTCCACGGGCCGCGGCGGATCGCCTCGAGCTTGTCGCCGTAATAGTAGGGGAAGACTTCGCGGACTTGGGCGGCTTCGCCGCGCAGCAGCGGGACCATCGAAAGACCATCGATGGGCTTGGCGGGAGCGGACGCGCCGCATGCCTCGACCAAGGTGGGCAGCAGGTCCACGTTGGCAGCGACGGCCCGGTTGACGGAACCAGGCTTGACCTTCCCCGGCCAACGCACGATCAGCGGCACGCGCACGCCGCCCTCCCACGTGGTGCCCTTGCCCTCACGGAAGCCGCCGGTGACGCCGGCATGCCGCCCGAAGTTGAGCCAAGGTCCGTTGTCGCTGGTGAAGATGACCAACGTGTCCTGGGCCAGGCCCTTGCGTTCGAGTGCGTCGAGGACCTTGCCCACGGTGTCGTCCAACTCCGCCAAGGTGTCCGCATACGGCGTAGGGCCCTTGCCCTTGAAATCCTTGGAGGCGCCGAGCGGGGTGTGCGGCATCGAAGTCGCCAGGTAGAGGAAGAAGGGCCGGTCGACGGCGTCGCGGATGAACTTGGCCGCGCGGAACCCCTGACGCACCGTGAGCAGATCCATGTCGACCCAGTCCTCCAGTTCGCCGAAGGGCACGCCGTCGACGATCCGCGGCAGCTTCGGATACATCTTCCGGCGGGACGTGTCGCCGGGATAGTAGCCGAGCGGCCACATGTCGTTCGAGTAGGGGATGATCAACGATTCGTCGAAGCCCTGCTTGTCGGGCAGGAAAACGGGCGCGTCGCCGAGGTGCCACTTGCCGACCACACCGGTACGGTAGCCTGCCCGTCGCAGCAATTCGGCGATAGTCTCCTCCTCGGGGTTGAGTCCGGTCTTGGCGGCGGGCGGCAGCGCCGTGCCCCCGAGCCCGAGGCGATTGGGGTAGCACCCAGTCAGCAACGCGCAACGGGAAGAGGTGCAGACGGCTTGGGCAGCGTAGAATTGCTCGAAGCGCATCCCTTCCTTGGCCAATTGATCCAACCGGGGCGTCTTGTTCTGGGTCGATCCATAGGAACCAAGGTCACCCCAGCCGAGGTCGTCCGCCATGATGAGGATGACATTGGGGGGCTTCGCCACCAACGTAGTGAACAGGCAAAAGAAGACGAGCCAGGCCGGGGTAAAGCGCATGGCCTATTTCTTAGGTCAGCAATCCGAGATGCCAAGCCCTGATTGGCGGGCAGCGGCGAGACACCCTCAGACCTGCAGCCCCAGCTCCTTGCAGACCGCGGGGTGCTTCCGCGCCTTGGCCTTGAACTCGTCGACCGAGAAATCGGCCACGATGAAGTCGCCATAGCGCAGGCTCGGGCACTTGGACTGCCCGGTCAGGGCGACCAACTGCCGCATTTCATGCATATTGGCCAAGACGTCGCGGACGTCCAACTTGACGCCCTGGGATTCGAAGAAGGCCAGCGCCTCCGTGCACCAGGGGCAACCCGGCTTGGTGTAGAAGATCGGCAACGGCTGCGGCATGCCCCGAGCCAAGCGACCGCGGGGCTCCGTGGCAAGCCGTCGCGCGCGTGGCGCGTTGACAGCCCCGCGGACGGCGGGCAGAAAACGGGCCTTCCCATGGAAACCATCCACGGCGCCCCTTCCTTCGTCCTGCGGACCCCCGAGGTCGAGCTCGCGGTGACCCGCACCGCCGGCCACCTCGCCCCGGTGCGCTTCCACCTCGGTCCGCTGACCGCCTCCCCTTACTCGCTGTCGCCCTGGACGCCGACCCAGATCGATCAGGCGCTGCCCAACCTTTTGCTCTTCCTGCGCGGCGACTTCCTCTGCCTGCCTTTCGGCGGACAGCAGGGCGGCCCGCCCCATGGCGACGTCGCCAACGCCGACTGGTCGCTGATCGAGCAGACCGCGACCCGCCTCCGCCTCCGCCAGACGGGCGCCGACACCGGCGCCACGGTGACGAAGACGCTGACGTTGATTCCAGGCCACCACGCCGTCTACGCCGAGCATCTGATCGAGAACCTCGCCGGCCGGTGGAACTACGGCAACCACCCGGTGCTCGACCTTTCGGCCGTCCCGGAAGGGACCGCGCGCGTGGCGACCAGCCCCTTCCGCCTCGGCTCGGTCTACGCCGGCGAATTCTCCAACCCGGCCAACGGCGAGTCGGGCGCCCTCCGGCCCAACGCGCGCTTCACCGACCTCACGGCCGTCCCCACCAAGTCCGGCAACGATACCGACCTGACCCGTTACCCAGCCCGCCCCGGCAACGATGACCTGATCATGCTGGTCAACGCGCCCGCGACGGAGGAACAGCCGTTCGCGTGGACGGCCGTCACCTTCCCCGGCTATGTCTGGTTCCAGCTCAAGGACGTCGCCGACTTCCCCGCCACGTTGTTCTGGCTCTCCAACGGCGGACGTCCGGGGCATCCTTGGGAAAAGCGCCACCTCGGCCGCCTTGGCCTCGAGGAAGTCTGCTCCCACTTCTGCGACGGCGTCGACATCGCGCGCGAAGATCGCCTCGCCGCCGACGGCGTGCCGACCAGCCGCGAGTTCCACCGCGACACCCCGGTGCGCCTGGCCATCATCCAGGGCGCCGTGGCGATCGGCCAGTCCTTCGGGCAGGTCAAGTCCATCACCCCGGCCGGCCCGGCGGCCGTTCGGATCGTGGGCGAAAACGGCCAATCCCTCGAAGTGCCCCTTAATTGGGGCTTTTTGAAAGCCTAAGGGGGTTTGACTCAATTCTTGTCCCCGCCCGCCGACTCCCCTAAATCCCCTTTCCCCCCTTCTCCCCCTCCCT
>JBIISU010000075.1:0-5844 GCA_044340815.1 Opitutales bacterium
GGCGCACCCTCTACGTGGCCAACGTCGGCGCCGACAGCGTGAGCGTCGTCGACACCGTCGCCCGGAAGGTCGCGCGCACCCTCCCGACCAAGCCCAACGTCGACCTGGCCTGGGGCACCCTCACCGATGGACTCGCCCTCTCCCCGGACGGCAAGACGCTCTACACCGCCTTGGCGGGCCTGAACGCCGTCGGCTGCCTCGACCTCACGCAGCCGAACACCCCGCCCAAGCTCATCCCCGCCGGCTGGTTCCCGGGCGCGGTCCGCGTCCGGAAGGGGGCCCTCTTCGTCGCCAACGTCCGCAACGGCCTGCAGAAGGCCACCTTGCCCACGACGCCCGCGCAGGTCGAACAGCTTGATGCCCGCGCCCGACGGGCGGCCCACCTCGCCTACGCCCTGCGCTCCTCGCCGCGCACCACCCAACCCGGCGTGAAACCCGTGCCCGTCCCCGCCGAACCCGGCCAGCCTTCCGTCATCAAGCACGTGGTTTACATCATCAAGGAGAACCGCACCTACGACCAGGTGCTGGGCGACCTGGGCAAGGGCAACGGCGAACCGAAGCTCTGCATCTTCCCGCGCAAGATCACCCCGAACCACCACGCCATCGCGGACCGCTTCCCGCTCCTCGACAACTACTACTGCAACGGCGTGAACTCCTCCGACGGCCACGCATGGGGCACGCAGGGGATCGTCGGCCCCTACCGCGAGAAGGACCGCGTCGGCTACCGCTGCGGCTACGACTTCGGCACCGACGCGCTCTTCTACGCCGGTTGCGGCTTCCTCTGGGACCATGCGCTGCTCGGCGGCAAGTCCTTCCGCAACTACGGCGAGATGGACTACACCGTGAAGCTCAAGGGCAAGTCCTACGCGGACTTCTTCGGCACCTGGCAGCAGCGCGACGGCAAGGCGGTCTTCGCGACCAGCTACCAGATCGAGACGCTGCGCCAATACAGCAGCAAGGACTTCCCGGGCTGGGAGATGTCCATCCCCGACCAGGTGCGGGCCGACGCCTTCCTCAAGGAACTGGCGGAGTTCGAGCAGAAGGGCACCTTCCCCGACCTGACGATTATCTACCTGCCGAACGACCACACGGCGTCCGAGTTGACCGCCAACTCCTACCTCGCCGACAACGACCTCGCCCTCGGCCGCGTCGTGGAGGGCCTGACGCGCTCCCGTTTCTGGGGCGAGATGGCGATCTTCGTGAACGAGGACGACCCCCAGACCGGCGGCGACCACGTCGACGGCCACCGCTCCTTCTGCTTCGTCATCAGCCCCTGGGCCAAGCGCGGGGCGGTGATCAGCAAGTTCTACAACCAGACCTCGGTCCTGCACACGATGTGCCGCATCCTCGGCCTGCAGCCCCTCAACCAGGTCGTCGCCGCCTCCCCCACCATGGAGGATTGCTTCGCGGAGAAGGCCAACCTCGAGCCGTTCCAGCACCTGGTGCCGTCCACGCCGCTGAACGAAGCCCGCCCCAAGCCGAAGCCGAAGACCGCCGGTTGGCTGCCGACGCGCACGAGCGACGAACTCGTCGTCGCGCGCATGGAGAAGATGGATTTCTCGCGCCCGGACCTGATCCATGAGGACACGATGAACCGCGCGACGTGGCTGCAGACGCGGCCCGGCGAGCGCTACCCCGCGGAATGGGCCGGCGCGCACGGCCGCGGGCTCGCGGCCCTCGGCCTGGTGCTGGACCCGGAGCTCGACGATGACGACGACTAGGCCGTCGGGGGCTTAGCCGACCATCTTGAGGCCGCGCATCGAACCGGTCGACGACGCGAACTTGTCGGCCTCGAGGCCCATGCGTTGGAGCATGGAGACGAAGAGGTTCGGCAGCGGGTAGTTGCGCTCGGCATCGAAGACGTGGTGCTCCCCGTGGCGGAAGCCGCCGCCGGCGAAGATCGTCGGCAGGTTCGTCGTGACGTGGGTGTTGGCGTTGCCGAGGTTGGAACCGTAGAGGATCATCGTGCGGTCCAGCAGGTTGTCGCCGTCCTCCTTCACCGACTTGAGGTCGCCCATCAGCTTCGCGAGCAGTTTCATGTGCCACTCGTCGATCGACTTGAGCTGGGCGAGTTTCTGGGCCGAACGGCCGTGGTGGGAGAGATTATGGTAGCCGTCGCTCGTGGTGTGCTCGTGGTCGAGCTCGATGGCCGGGGAGTTCACGCTGTCCAGCATGAGCGTCACGGTGCGCGAGGAATCGGTCTCGAAGCAGAGGCGCGCCATGTCGTACATGAGCCGGACCTTGTCCATGTACTCCTTGGGGCTGGCCGGGTCGAGCGGCGCCGGGCGGGTGGCCACGGGGCGGGGCTTGCGCTCCCACTCCTTAGACATCTGCATGCGGCGTTCGAGCTCCCGGACGCTGGTGTAGTATTGGTCGAGGCGGTCGCGGTCCTGGGCCCCGAGCTTGCGGCCGAGGTCGCCGGCCTGGCCGCCGACGGCGTCGAGGATGCTCTTGCCGAGCTCGAGGCGGCGCTCCGCGGCGGCGATCTCCTTCGGGGAGCCGCCCATGAACATGCGGCGGAAGACCTCGGACGGCTTCTCCTCGGTCGGGATCATGATGCCACCGGCCGTCCAGGAGAGGCTGCGGGAGCCCCGGGCGCAATTGACCCCGAGGGTCATGGACGGGAACCGGGTCAGGTGCCCCACCCGCTCCGCCACGAACTGGTCGAGGGAGATGGTGTTGCGGAAACCGCCGCTGCTCGGGTGCGGGGCCGCGGTGAGGAAGCAGTTGTCCGCCGGGTGACCGCCGTCGACGTCGGGGTGCGAGACGCCGGAGAAGACCGAGAAGTCGCGGCGATGCTCCTGGAGCGGCTGGAGGGTGGCGGAGGATTGGTAGTCGGCGCCGGCGCCCTTGGGGAAGAAGTACTCCGGCACGAGGCCGAGGTTGTTGCAGATGCCGAGCATGCGGCGCGGCTTACCGCCGGGGTTCGCGGAGGCAGCGGGTGCGACCGCGAAGGCTGGGGTCATCGCGTCGAGGAGCGGCAAGGCCAGGAGCACGCCCGTGCCGGCCAGGAAGCGGCGGCGGTCGAGGGCGCGGCGGAAGGCGACGCGCGGAGCCCGGGACGGGCTGAAACCAGAGGGGGTGCTCATGGGGACAGGTTACTTGTTAAGGAAGAGGTCGCTGGAGACAAGCCCACGGATGAGGCTCCGGACGCCGTATTGGCGCGGAACCGAGGCGTCGAGGAGGGCCTCGACCTTGGGGCGGTCGGCGAAACCGACCGGGGCGCCCGTGGCGAAGACGGTCAGCTGCCCGAGGAGGTTGCGGGCCACCTGCCGCTCATCCTGCAGGACGACCCGCCGGAAGTCGCGGATTTCGGCGAACTTGCGGCCATCCAGTTCGCCGAACGGCTCCACGGGCAAGGCCTGGTGGAAGGCGAACTTCTGGCCGTTCTTGCCGATGCCCACGTCCTTGGTCTTGCCGTCGATGGCGCGGTAGGTCAGGCGATAGCCGCCGAAGATGTCGAAGTTCTCCAGGGCGAAGCCGGGCGGGTCGATTTTGGTGTGGCAGGCGGAGCAGGACTCCTGCGTGCGGTGGCGATCGAGCTGCTGGCGGATGGTGGTCGCACCGCGGATGTCGGGCTCGACGGCGGGCACGCTGGGCGGCGGCGCCGGCGGCTTGCGGCCGAGGAGCCGCTCCATGATCCAGGCGCCGCGGACGACGGGCGAGGTGGTGGTGCCGTTGGCGGTGACCTTGAGCACGCTGGCCTGCGTGAGGAAGCCGCCGCGGACGCTATCCTTCGGCAAGGCCACCTTGCGCAGTTGCGCCCCGGTCACGCCCGGAAGCCCGTACAGCGCGGCCAAACGTTCGTTCACGAAGACGAAATCGGAGGCGATGACGTGGCGGGCCGGCAGGTCGCCGCGCAGCAGCTCCGCGAAGAACGCGCGGCTCTCGTCGACGCACGATTCCGCGAGGTGGTCGTCAAGGTAGTAATCGGGGTAGAGGTTCTCGTCGGGGTTGGTCACGCCCGCCTTGCGGAGGTCGAGCCAGTAGTCGAGGAACGCGTCGACGAAGCGGCGGGAGCGCGGGTCGTCGAGCAGGCGGTCCACCTGGGCCTGCAGCACGGCGGGCTGACGGAGTTTCCCCTCGGCGGCGAGCCGTCGCAGCTCGGCGTCGGGCGCGGAGTTCCAGAGAAAGAAAGCCAGGCGCTCCGCCAGGGCCGCGTCATCCAGCCGGCCGGGCGCATCCTGCAGGTACAAGAAGCCGGGCGAACTCAGGACCGCCGTGTAACCGGCGACCATCGCCTCGGCGAAGGAACTGCCGGTCTTGAGCGCGTTCTGGATCACCGGCAGGAAGCGCACCTCCTCGGACGGCGAAACCGGGCGACGGTAGGCCTGCTGCACGAAGCGGCGGAGCAGGCGCTCGGCATCCTTGGCCGCATCCCTCGGGGTGACCTCCACCCTCAGGGGCGTGGCGTCGGTCTTCCGGGCCGGTAGGTCGTCGAACAGCGCCTGGTAGGCGGCGGTCGGCCAGCGGTCGTAGACCGGACCTTCGACCTCGATCCAGCGCATGACCATGCCGGGCTGGCCTTCGGCGGTCGCGAGCGGGTTCTGGAAACGGCCGGCGCCTGGGCGCGAGCGGAAGAAGCGGACGGCGTCGACCTGGATCGACTCGCCGGCGGTGAGCATCACGTCGATCTCCGCGACGGTCACCTCGGGGTTGAGGTCGATATTGGCGACGCGGCGCATCACGCGCGGAGGCGTGAGGGCGTAGACGGTGATCGGCTCGGACCGGCGGCCCTTGCTGATGTTGTCGAGGTTGGGGATGAACCAGCGCTTCGCTTCGCCCGGGCCGACCCAGACGGTGTGCCCGCAAAGTTTGACGCGGTAGCGGCCCGAGACGGGCGCCTTGAAGGCGCTGAACTTGGGCTCGATGGGCTCGTAAGCGCTGGCCACCACGCCCACGCCCTCGAGGTCGCGTTTCGCGGGGTCGGCCTTGCCCACCGTGGTCGGGGCCTTGCCGGCGCGGACCTCGGGCTGGGCGACGTAACCGAGCGTCGGGAAGGTCGCGCGCTCGGGGGACGTGTTGAAGACCGAGAACTTCATCGGCCCGACGTAGCTGCCCTGGTCGCGGGCGTAGAAGCGACGGGGCGTGCCCGGCAGTTTCTCGGCCGACGCGACGAGCACCTGGCGGAGCGCGTCCTCCGCGGTCGCGAGGTAACGGGCGAGCTGCACATGCGAGACATCCAACGCCTGACCGCTCTTATTGAAGCGATGCGATTCGGAGTCTTCCGGAAGCGACTCGCGCACGTCCAACCATGGCGCGGCCAGGAGGTCGCGCAGGGTGTTCTCGTATTCGAAGCGGTTGAGGCGACGCTTGACGGAGCGCCCATCGGCGGCGAGGCGCGCGGTCTCGGCGGCGTTCAGTTTGCCGGCGAGCTGCGCAAGGTAGTCCGACTTGGCCGCGGGGGCGGGACGCGCCTTCTTCGCGGGCGGCATTTCGCCGGTGGCGATCTGGTCGTGGACCTTGACCCAGGTCGCGACGTTGCGGGGGTCGGGCGGGGCGAATTTCAGGGACTCGAGGTCGAAGTCCCCCTTGCGCGTCTGGCTGTCGTGGCACTCGAGGCAGTGCTTCTCCAGAAACGGGGCCACCTCCGCCGCCGGGAGGGCGAGGGCAAGGAGGCCAAGGGGCAGGAACCGGGCGATCATCGGGGCGACCTTTGAGACAGTAGAAAGCCCCCGGGGTTGCCAAGTTCGGAGCGTCTACCCCACCCTTGGTCCCAGGGTTTTACCGGGATAAAAGGCCCCAAGCCTCGGCCGTTGCCAAGCCCCACCCTACCCCCTGCCGTCCGGGATGCTCGCCACCATCCGTTCCGGCGCCCTCGTGGGGGTGGAAGCCGTCGCCGTC
>JBIISU010000076.1:0-5838 GCA_044340815.1 Opitutales bacterium
CGGGCGCGCTGGACGCCCTGGCCACGGCCCTCGGGTTGGCGCGCCCGCCCGCGACGGCGGAGTGCTTCGACATCTCCCACATCTCCGGCACGCTCGCGGTCGCCTCGATGGTGCGCTTCGTCGATGGCCAGGCCGACAAGACCGGCTACCGACGGTTCAAGATCAAGTCGTTCGAGGGCAACGATGACTTCCGCTCGATGGAGGAGGTCGTCGGCCGACGTTATTCGCGGCTGGCCGAGGAAGGCCGGGCCTTCCCCGAACTGGTCATCATCGACGGCGGCCTCGGGCAGGTGGGCGCGGCCCTCTCCGCTTTCCGCAAGGCCGGCCTGACGCCGCCCCCGCTCATCGGCCTGGCCAAGCGGGAGGAGACCATCGTCTTCCCCGAGGGGCGCGAACTCAAGCTCCCGCGGCATGACGTCGGCCTCGCCCTGTTGATGCGCATCCGCGACGAAGCCCACCGCTTCGCCAACGATTTCAACGCCGACCTCCGCAGCCGGAAACTGAAGGAGTCCCTGCTCGACGAGATGCCCGGCCTCGGGCCGAAGCGGAAGGAAGCCCTGTTGGCGCACTTCGGCAGCATCCAGAAACTCCGCCAAGCCTCCGTCGAGGAACTCGCGCAAGTCGCGGGCGTCAGCGACAAGCTCGCCGCCGAGATCGCCAAATTCCTCGAGGGAAGGTAGGCGATTAAGCGGGCACGCTGGCCAGCTAGCAGGTGGGCTCGGGCGTAGCGTTTGCCTCAAAGGTAGGGAAGCGCGGCCCTGCTGGTCGGCTCGGAGGGATTGATCCTTTGACCTGTTGATTGGTTGGCCAGAAGCGCGGCACTCTCCGCGATAACTTTTCCTGACCCTGGCCCTGGCCCTAGCCCTGCCCCTAGCCCTGCCCCTGACCCTGGCCCTGGCCCTCTTGCACCCCACCCACCCTCCGTCACACAATCGTAACACTCGTAACAACATGATGTGACGATTGTTACGGAAACGTAACGAACCATGCTTGCGAGCCCCTCCCCGGAGGTCTTTCAAGGCCCCACCCAACTACCCTCCCATGAAAGACTTCCTCAAAAAGGTCCTCGGTAAGGACGAAAAGTTCTACGAACTCCTCGAAGCGAGCGCCGACGAGGCGGCCAAGAGCGCCAAGTCCCTCTCGAAGCTCTACGCCCAGGTCGGGAAGCCGAACTTCGAGCAGTGCTTCACCGAACTGGTCGTGGCCCGCCGCAACGACAAGCGCATCGGCCTCTCCATCACCCAGGAACTCTGCCGGACTTTCGTGACGCCCCTCGAGCGCGAGGACATCGAAGCCCTCGCCAACGCCCTCTACAAGATCCCGAAGACCTGCGAGAAGATCGGCGAACGCCTCGCCATCTGCCCGTCCCAGTTCTCGACCGACATCGTCGACAAGCAGGTCCGCATGCTCGAGCAGGCCACCGAAGTCACCGCCAGCCTCGTGCGCAAGCTGCGCCGCCTCTCCAACGTCGAGGAGATCCAGGACGAGTACGAGACCCTGCAGACGATCGAAGGCGACGCCGACCGCCTGATGGTGGGCCTGCTCCGCGACCTCTACCAAGGCAACGTCGACGCCAAGGAAGTCGTCGTGCTCAAGGACATCTACGAACTCCTCGAGCGCGCCATCGACCACTGCCGCGACGCCGGCAAGGTCGTGTTCCAGATCGCCCTCAAGTACGCCTAAGCCCGCCCCCCGACCCCGGCCATGGATCCTTTCGTCCTGATGTTGGTGGTCATCCTGGTGGCCTTGGTGTTCGAATACATCAACGGCTTCCACGATGCGGCCAACGCCATCGCCACGGTCGTCTCGACGCGCGTGCTCACCCCCCGCCAGGCGATCATGCTGGCGGCCTGCACGAACCTCGTCGGCGCCTTCTGGGGGACCGCGGTGGCGAAGACCATCTACTCGGGTTACATCAACGTCTCGGCGGAGTTCCAGGTGGCGCAGCTCGCCATCGCCTGCGGTCTGCTGGGCGGCATCGTCTGGAACCTCGTCACGTGGTGGTTCGGCATCCCTTCCAGCTCCTCCCACGCGCTCGTGGGCGGCCTCTGCGGCGGGGTGCTCGGCCAATCCCACCTCGAATGGGGCCGCCTGATCTGGTCCGACACGGTCGGCGGCAAGACGGTCGGCCTCTGGCCCAAGCTGATCAAGCCGATGCTCATCTCGCCCTTCATCGGCTTCACCCTGGGCGTGCTGTTCATGATCCTGCTGACGGTGGTCATCGTCCGGTTCGCGATGCGTCCGAGCAAGGTGCAGAAATCATTCGGCAAACTGCAGCTGCTCTCGGCCGGCATGATGGGTTTCTCGCACGGCTCCAACGACGCGCAGAAGACCGTCGGCATCATCACCTTCGCGCTCATCGTCGGCGCGACCTCCGGCGCCTTCGACCCGGCCCACGCGCCCGCCTGGGCGAGCTCCATCAAGCCCGAACTCAACGCCAAGGGCCTCGTCGACCAGGCACCCACCTGGGTCATCGTCGTCTGCGCGGTCACCATGGCCCTCGGTACGGCCGCGGGTGGCTGGAAGATCATCCGCACGATGGGCCATAAGATGGTCAAACTGCAGCCGGTGCACGGTTTCGCCGCCGAGACCGCCGCCGCCATCACGATCCACGGCGCCTCCGAGATGGGCATCCCGCTTTCGACGACGCACGTCATCTCCACCTCCATCCTCGGCGTGGGCGCGACCAAGCGATTCGACGCCGTGAAGTGGGGCCTCGTCGGCCGCATCGTCTGGGCTTGGGTCCTCACCATCCCGATCACGCTGACCCTCGGCTACCTGTTCTACCGCGGCGCGGTGCTGGTGGGCTGGGCGAAGTGAGCTGAAGAGGGCTGGGGCTGGGGCTGGGGCTGGGCCGGGGCGAGAACTCAACGCGAGCTCAAGTCCACGCCGGCCTGCTTGGCCCAGGCCATCCAAGCGTCGGCCAGCTCCTTGAGCTTGGCCGGCTGCTCGGCGGCGAGGTCATGCTGTTCGGAGGGATCCTTCGAGAGGTCGAAGAGCTGCCACGCGACCGGAGCGGCCTGGCGCTTGCCCCAGACGATCTTCCAGTCGCCGAGACGGTAGCCGCGCGCGCCCTCGTGCGCGGTCGGGATGCCCCGCTCCGGTATCGCCGCACCGCGCAGGGCGGGCAACAGCGACACGCCCGAGAGCGGCTTGAGCTTCACGCCGGCGACCTCCGCGGGCCGGACCGCGCCGGCGGCCTCCGCCAGCGTGGGCAGCAGGTCCATCACATGCGCCGGTGCGCGGACCCACCCCTCGGCCGGACGCAGGCCCGCCGGCCAGGCAACGATCAACGGCGAACTGATCCCGCCCTCGTGGCAGAAGTGCTTGTACATCGCCAAGGGTGTGTTGCCCAGATTGGCCCAGGCCGACCCGTAGGAGGAGTGCGTGCCCGCCTGCCCCATCCCCGCCAAGGCCTCGCCGACGTGCAGGTCGGTGCGACCGGCGCGCGAGCGCCCGTCGAAGCCGAAGGGTCCCCACTCGTAGCACGCCCCGTTGTCGGAGGTGAAGACGATGAGCGTGTTCGCCAGCTCGCCCGTCCGCTCGAGATCGGCGAGGATCCGCCCGACGCCCTGGTCGACGTGTTCGACCATCGCGGCGAAGGTGGCCATGCGACGAGCGAGGTCCTCGCGGCGGTCCGCCGGCAGGCTATCCCACGCGGGGTTCGGCTTGCCCGCGAACCCGTTGGCGATGGCGTCGTCCGCCTCGACGGGCACGGGCGAAAGCGGCGGCAGCGCCGCGTCCGGCGCGACGAGCCCGAGCGCCTTCATCCGCGCGAAGCGCTCGGCCCGCAGGACATCCCAGCCGCGGCGGTAGGTCGCCATGTGCCGGTCGATCGCTTCCTTTGGCGCCTGCACCGGAAAATGCGGCGAAGAATGGGCGAGGTAGAGGAACCACGGCTGGTCCTTGGTCGCGCGCGCTTGGCGCAGGAACTCGAGCGCGTAATCGGTGAAGACGTCGGTGACGTAGAAGCGGTCCGCCGGGTAACTCAGCTCCGGGGTCGTGCCGGCGGGCAGGCGCGCGTAGTTCGCCGGCGTCCATTGGTCCTCGGAATGCGCCTGGAGGTTCCTGAAGCCGTAATACGCCCCGAAGCCCCTCTGGATCGGTCCGGGCGAACCGAGGTGCCACTTGCCGACCATCCAGGTGCTGTAACCGGCCTGCTTCAGGAGCTCGGGGAGCGTGACGTTATCGTCGAGCAGGTGGCCGGTGTAGGCGGGTCCGCGCTTGGGCGACGGCTTGGCGCTGACGAAATCGCCGACCCCGGCCTCGTGCGGGTGGAGGCCGGTGAGGAGCGAGGCGCGGGTCGGGCAGCAGCGCGCGGAGTTGTAGCATTTCTCGAAGCGGACGCCGGCCTTCGCGAGCCGGTCGAGGTTGGGCGTGGGGATCTCGCCCCCGTAGCAACCGAGGTCGGAATAGCCCAGGTCATCCGCGAGGATCACGAGGATGTTCGGCGGCCGCGTCGGCGCGGCGCCGGCCACCAGCGCGGCGAGGCATGCGAACCAAGTCGCCTTCATCGGCGGCGGATCTCAGCGCCCATCCAGCGCACCGCATTCTCGAGCACGCGCAGGTTCTCCGCCTGCTTGAACACCGGGTAGGTCTCATGGCCCGGACGGAAATAGAAGACGTCGCCCGACCCGACGCGCCACAGCGACCCGCTCCGGAAATGCTCCCCTTTATCCCATTTTTCCTCGAAAATAACGCTGTCCGGCGCCGGCACCCAGAACGGCTCACCATACATCTCGGTCTGGGGGATGTCCCATTTCGCGGGCAAGCCGGCGGCGAGCGGGTGCGTCGGCTGCAAGGTGGCGACATGCGACGGGGCACCGTCGGCGCGGTAGACGGGGAAGACGCACTGCGGAAGCGTCAGGCGCCAGACGGCACCGAGCTTCTGGACATGGGGCGTGGCGGGCGCGCCTTTCCTGGGGATCACGCGGTAAGGCTTCTCGTTCACGTACTCCCAGCGCGCGGTGGCCCGCTCGGCGTCCGGCAACGCGGCGACGGCATCGGCCTTGGCTCGCTCCTGCATCAGGCGGACGAACGGCTTGGCCCAGTGGGCCGAGTGGAGGGCGACGAAACCAACCTTGCCGGCCATGACCCGGCGAACCAAGGCCTCCGTCCGGGCGTCGTCCTGCTCCAGCGGACGCTTGTGGCACCAGAAGATGACGACGTCGGTCTCGGCCAAGGTCGCCTCGCCGAGGCCTTGTTCCGGGGAATCCAAGCTGACCGACTTCACCGCCAGCCCGGGGAGCCCGGCGAGGTGCTTGGCGATGGCATCGCCCAGGAACCCACCATCGTAGGCTTTCTTCTGCTCGGGCTGGCGCTCATCCCAGACGAGCACCCGGATCGGGGCGGGGGCCGCGAAACCCACCCCACACAGGGCGAGTAAGGTGAGGAGCAGGAGGAGGGGGCGCATACCGGGGTTTTGGCAAAAACCCCCATGCAGGGCGAGCCGGATGGCAGCACCGGCGGGAGGGACCCCCGTCCCGGACCGACCAACCCCGATTAGAAGCGGTAATAACGCCTTTTTCGCCCTTCTCACTTGCTCCCTAGGGGGGCTCTTCTACCTTCCGCCCGAACCACCATGGTCAAATCCGATTTCGGGTATAACAGCAAGGTCGAGGGCGAGGTCATCGTGACCCGCGCCGACGCCGTCGTGAACTGGGTCCGGAGCCACTCGGTCTGGCCGATGCCCATGGGCCTGGCCTGCTGCGCCATCGAGCTCATGGCCTCCGGCGGCTCCCGCTTCGACATCTCCCGCTTCGGCATGGAGGTCATGCGCTTCTCCCCCCGCCAGGCCGACTGCATGATCGTCGCCGGCACCGTCACCTACAAGATGGC
>JBIISU010000077.1:0-5813 GCA_044340815.1 Opitutales bacterium
CTGCGCATCGCGCTCGAAGGCAACGCCCGCCGCCAGGCCTTGCTGGTCGGCAACGCGACGGGCGAGAAGGGCAACCTGCGCTTCGCCAAGCTCGAGGACAACCCGGCGGTCTTCCTGGTGGACGCCGCCGCGCTCAAGGTCTGGTCCTACCATTTCCCGTTCTTCCTCTCGAGCCGCCCGGCGGCCTTCGACCCGCCGCTGGTCACCGGGCTCACGCTCACGCACCAGGGCCGTTCCCTCACGCTGCGACGACTCGACGCCGCGGCGGGCGGCACGCGTTGGGAAATCCCCGTCGTGCCCGGCTCCACCGCCACCAAGCGCCGCGAAGCCGACCGCGCCCAGGTGACGCGGTTCCTGCAGGACTTGGCCGGACTCCGCGCCGTGGAGGCCGGCGGTGGCCTGACGGGCGAAACGACCCCTGGCGCGAGGCGGGTCAACGCCCTGCCCGTCCCGCCGCCCGAACCCCAGCAGAAGATCGAGCTCGAATTCGGCAACGACCGCCTGACCCTGCTCGTGCACAAGGACCTGATCTACGCCAAGGACGCCAAGTTCGGCGCCGTCTGCGACTTCGGCCTGCTCGGCGGGCTGCTGACGCAGGTCGAGCCGCAAGGGTGGCGCGACCGCACCGTGATGCAGCTTCCGCAGGGCGCGAAGGTCACCGGACTGCGCCTGACCGAACGCGACGGCGGCAAGGTGCTGGGCGAGGCCCGCCTCGCCCCGAACGGCAGCTGGACCGGCAGCGGCCGATTGGACGCGGCGACCGCCCGGCGCGTGGCGGAGACGATGGCCGAGGTGACCGCGGCCGAATTCCCGACGCGCGACCTCGGGGCGGGCGATTGGAAATACGAATTGCGCGTGACCGACCAGGCCGCCGCGGGCGCGGGCGGCGCCGCCGAGACCTTGCGCACCTACCTGCTCGCGACCCCGAGCGGGGCCCATAATCTGCTGATGAAGGACGAGGCCGACACCGATTCCTTCCTGCTGGCGCCCACGCGGGCCGACATCCTGATCCCCCTGCTCGACGCCGGGAAATGAAACCGCGTCCGGCCACCTCGCCGGTCCGCCGGTTCCTGCGGGGCCTCGCGAACACGGCCCTCTACCTGCTGCTCCCTTGCCAACTGCTGTTGCTTTGGCTGGTGACGCGGGATGGTCCCATCGAGCTCCCCGGGATGGTGGCGCGACTGCTGGAGGACCGGGTCGCCGCGGCGGGCGGGCGCCTGCACGCCAGTCGCTACCTGCTGACGCCGCAACGCACGCTGGTCGCGCAGGATGTGGCGCTGGAAGTCGCGGGCCTGCCCGGTGAAGTCTTCACGGCCTCGCGACTGGAGGTCGGCCTCCGGCTCACCGGCAAGAACCGCGGCCTCACTTCGCTGCGCATCACGGAAGGACGACTTTGGTGTCCGGCGACGGCGTCGACCCGCGGGGAACGGACCCTGCTGCTCGATCAAGTCCACGGCAGCCTGCTGCACGAAGGCCGCTGGTGGCAGGCCCGCCTGCAAGGCCGCGCCGGCAAGTACACGCTCGCCTTCGCCGGCACGCTCCCGGGCGGGATGCTGGCCGCGCCGACGCCGACCACGGGGGACGCCCCGGCCCCGGCCGCGAGCGTCGGCGCCGCCCTCGGGACCGCCGAGAATTGGCTGAACTGGTCGGACCGGGCCGGCGGCGGCGGACTCCACCTGGTCGGCGCGGGCCGGGCGGACGGCGGCGTGGACCTCACCGCCGAAGGCCACTTCGGCGACGATTGGAGCGATGAACGGCTCGGCATCGTCCGCTTCACCCGGCCACGTTGCGAGGCGCAGGCGCGGCTCGACGCGCAAGGCCGCCTGGGCGCGTGGCGCGTCTTCGCCGAGGCGAGCGACCTCGAATCGCAGGGACGCGGCGCCCGCGGCGTGGCCGTCGCGGCCACCGGCGAGGGACTCGACCCGCGCGGCTGGCGCGCCACCGGGCGGGTGACGGAGGGGCGCGCCTTCGGCTTCACCGGCGTGGAACTCGACGTCGAAGCGAGCGGCGCCGAAGGCGGCGGGCGGGGCCGACTGCGCAACGGAAGTTCCGCGATCGACTTCACCTGGCGCCGGCTCGCCGATGGCTCTTCCCGACTCCGCTGCCCGACGGCGACGCTATCGGCCGCGGACCTCGGACAAATCCCCGCGCTGCGGACCGCGCTCACCGAGGGCGGCGTCGAATTGGGCGGGTCGATCCTGCTGGCCGACCTGGAGGTGGGCTTCGCGCCGGACTCATGGACGGCGCGCACCGCGACGGGACGGATGGCCTTCGGAGGGCTGCGGGCGCTCGGGCTGCACGCGGAATCCATCGCCCCGGGAGCGTCGGCGACGCTGAACGCCGATTTCCGGTTCGACGCCGCCGCGCCCGACTTCCCGCTGGTGCTGGAGCGGCTCGACCTCGCCGGCGTCCACGGAGAAGCCCATTGCTCGCTCCGGGCCGGCGGCCCGTTCCGCCTGAACCTGCGCGGAGAAATCGCCCCACCTTGCCTCGACCGCCTGCTCGGCGATTGGTGGGTCCAGCTCTGGGGGCTCTTCCAACTGACCGCGAAGCCGGTGGCGATCATCGAGGTCGAAGGGGCTTGGGGCGAACCGTTGCGCACCACGACCCGCGGGGTCAGCACGCTCCGGAGCTTCCGCTTCATGCAGGCGCCGTTCCGCTCCGTCGGGGTCCGGATCGACGCCGACCCCCGTCGCACCCGGATCGGCCTGGAGCGGCTGGCCGGCGGCGACCAGGAAACGGACGGGGCGGTCGACGGCCTCGTCACCTGGGATTGGTCGAAGCCGCTCGCGGAGGCGGGACCGCGCGTGCACGTCGAAGGCAACCTGGCGCCCTGGATCGCGGCGACCCTCGCCGGACCGGAGTTGGGGGCCTCGCTCCGGGCGCTGGAACTTCCGCCCACCCGGCGCCTCGTCATCGACGTCGCACCGGGCGCCGGCGCCCTGCCCGACGTCACGGCCCAAGTGACGTGCGCCGAAGCCTTCCGGGCATGGGCCATCGACTCCGCGCACCTGACGATGGCGGTCCGCTCCGTCGGCCCGAAGGTCGAGGTCGCCGCGGACCTCGACCTGGCGGCGGGGCGGGCGCACCTGGAACTCGCCGGAGACCTCCTGCGGACGCCCAAGGTCCGACTCGAGCTTCGCGACTGTGACTTCGCCAAGGTCGGGGCCTTGGCCGGCAAGTTGGGGCAGGCCAAGCCCGCCGACCCCGCGCCGACCCCGCCGGCCCGGACCAGCATCGCCCGGCTGGACCTGCGCTTCTCCGGGATCGTCGACCTAGCGCACCCCACCCTGCTTCGCGGACGGGGGGACTTCCTGCTGAACGACCCCGAACTGAAGAAGGTGCGCGTCCTGGGAGGGCTTTCCGCAGCCCTGGAGTCCATCGGGGTCGACGCGACCTCCTACGAGCTCCGGACCGCCCAAGGCACCTTTGGTTGCCTGGAGGGGAAGGCCTATTTCCCGGACCTGACCCTCACCGGGACCGACGCCCGGCTTCAGCTAGCCGGCGAGGTCGACCTGGCCGGGCCGACCCTCAACTTCCTGGGGGACTTCTCCCTACCCTCCAACGGGGCCTTCAACCCCCTTCAGTTCCTGAACTTGAACCGCGCACTTGTGGCCCTGACAAAAATCAGGGTAAAAGGCCCGTTGGCGAACCCCAGCACCAATGCCCTTCCTAGGCTAAAGGACTTAGTTAAGTCTAAGGAGGACAAAGACTTAGGTAAAATACCCCCCTCCCTTCTGGAATGAGGGTTGATTTACCCCAGAGTCTGGCTGTATCAGAGAGGTCCAAACCCCCTCACGGAGGACAAAACCTTGGACCTAAATAAGATCAAACAAGTCGTGGATTTGATGAAGAAGTCGGACCTGTCCGAATTCGAAATCCAGGACCAAGAATTCAAGCTGCGCATCAAGCGCGATGTGGGAGGCCGCGCCGCGGTCGCCCCGGTCGCCTCTCCGGTCGCCGCCCCCGCCCCCGTGGCCGCCGCCCCGGTGGCCGCCCCGGTGGCCGCCGCCCCCGCCCCGGCCGCCCCGGCCGCCGCCGACCCCAACGTGAAGGTCATCACCTCCCCGATGGTCGGCACCTTCTACGCCACCCCCTCCCCCGACTCGCCGAACTTCGTCGCGATCGGCTCGACCGTGAAGGCCGACACCGTGGTCTGCATCATCGAAGCCATGAAGGTGATGAACGAGATCCAGTCGGAACTCGCCGGCACCATCGTCGAATGCCTCGTGGCGAGCGGCACCTCGGTCGAGTTCGGCCAGCCCCTCTTCCGCGTGAAGGTCGGCTGAGCCCCGGACCCCGAGCATGAACAAGATCCTCATCGCCAACCGCGGCGAAATCGCCCTCCGGGTGATCCGCGCCTGCCGCGAACTCGGCATCAAGACCGTCGCTGTCTACTCCCAGGCCGACGAACAGTCCCTGCACGTGCAGCTGGCCGACGAGGCCGTGTGCATCGGCGCCGGCCCGAGCAAGGACTCCTACCTCCGCGAGGATCGCATCATCTCGGCGGCCGAGATCACCAACGTCGACGCCATCCATCCCGGCTACGGCTTCCTCTCCGAGCGCAAGGGCTTCGCCGAGAAGTGCGCCGCCGCCAACATCAAGTTCATCGGCCCGCGCCCCGAGACCATCGGCCTCATGGGCGACAAGGCGAACGCGCGCCAGACGGCCGCGGCCGCCAAGGTCCCCTGCGTCCCCGGCACCGACGGCCCCATCGACAACCAACGCGAGGCCATCAAGGAGGCCCAGCGCATCGGCTTCCCCGTCATCGTCAAGGCCGTGGCCGGCGGCGGCGGCAAGGGCATGCGCATCGTGCACAACGCCGCGTCCTTCCCGAAGGAGTTCGAGAGCGCCCGCTCCGAGGCCGAGAAGGCCTTCGGCGACGGCCGCGTCTACATCGAGAAGTACATCGAGCAGCCGCGCCACATCGAGTTCCAGCTGCTGGGCGACGAGCACGGCAAGGTCATCCACCTCGGCGAACGCGACTGCTCCGTGCAGCGCCGCCACCAGAAGCTGATCGAGGAGTCCCCCTCCCCCTTCCTCACCCCCAAGCTCCGCGAGGAGATGGGCAAGACCGCCGTGCGCCTCGCCGAGAAGATCGGCTACCAGAACGCCGGCACCATCGAGTTCCTCGTCGATCGCCATGGTAAGTACTACTTCATGGAGATGAACACCCGCATCCAGGTGGAGCACGGGGTCACCGAGGAGGTCACGGACATCGACCTCGTCCGCCGCCAGATCCTCATCGCCTGCGGCGAGAAGATGGAGCTCAGCCAGAAGGACATCAAGATGACCGGCCACGCCATCGAGTGCCGCATCAACGCCGAGGATCCGGCCCGCAACTTCGCCCCGAGCCCCGGCACCATCGGCCTCTACTACACGCCCGGCGGCCACGGCGTGCGCGTCGACTCGCACTGCTACTCCGGCTACGTCATCCCGCCCCTCTACGACTCCATGGTGGCCAAGCTCATCTCGGTCGGGGCGACCCGCCAGAAGGCCCTGGACCGCATGCACCGCGCGCTGGGCGAGTACATCATCCGCGGCATCCACACGACCATCCCGGTCTGCCGCGCGATCATGAAGGACCCGGTCTTCCGCCAGGGCGGCGCCACGACGAAGTACCTCGAGGACTTCTTCGAACGCACCCCGAAGGAACTCTGGTCCGCCGCGCCGCTCACCTGAAGCGGTCCGCCGCGACGATGAGCGCCCTCCCGCGCCCGACCCCCGCCGCCACCGCCCGCCTGAAAACGGGCGGTGATTGTTTACGCTTCGCGAACAGGCTCTTCAAGGCCGGCGGCGTCGCGCACGGCCAG
>JBIISU010000078.1:0-5806 GCA_044340815.1 Opitutales bacterium
GGACCAGAACATGTTCGGCCTTGCCGCCACGCAGGCGGCCTTCGACCACGGCGAGCCGTGGCGCCTCGAGTGCGTCGACTACCTCCGCGGCAACCTCGACCTCATCGAGCAGGAACTGAAGTCCATGCCGGGCGTCGTCCTCCGGCAGCGTCCGCAGTCGAGCTTCCTCGCCTGGTTCGACGTCACGGCCCTCGGGTTCGAGGACGCGCACGCGGAGTTCGAGCAAGGCGGCGTCGGCTTCAGCAACGGCGCCGATTTCGGCGGGCCGGGCCATGTGCGCCTGAACTTCGGTTGCCCGCGGGAGCGGCTCCGCGAGATCCTGCGCCGGATGAAGGCGGTCGTCGCCCGCGCCCCGGGTCGGCGCTCCTGATGCTTCCCGCCGGCCGCGCTCCCTGGTGGGCCTGGCCTGCGATGCTGTCGCTCGACGGCGTCGCCTTCGTCTTGTTCGCCCGCGAGCTCGCGGTCCCGGGCTCGCTCTGGACCCTGGGCACGTTGACGACGGCCTGGCTGCTTTGGTGCGGCTACGCCTTGGACCGCACCCTCGATGCCCGCTGGTTTCCCGCGTCGACCCAGACTTGGCGCCACCGTTTCCATGCCCGGCATGGCTGGACGTTCCTCGCGGTCGGCGCGGCGACCGCCGCGGTGCTTTTCCTCGCATTGGCCTGGGCGGGGCCGGAGGCCCTGCCGGTGACCCACGACGGCCTCCTTCGGTTCAACCTTCGGCACGCGGCCAGCGGTCTGGTCGTCATCTTCTGCGCGCGTTGGCTGACCGAAGTTTGGGCGCTCCGGATCGGTTTGGTCGCGCTGTTGCTGGCCTCCTTCGCGGTCAGCCCGATGCCGAACCCGTCCCTCGCCGCCTACCTCGCCGTCTTCCTGCTCGCGGCCACCAACCTCCTCGCCCATCGCCGGATCGAGGCGGGGCCGGAAACCTCCTGGAATCGGTTCCTCCCCGGACTCGCCGCCGCGGGTTGCCTCGCCTGCCTTTTGCTCGGCTCCGCCGACGCGCGCTGGCTGTGCGGCGCTTGCCTGGTCGGTATCCTCACCCTCGGCTGGCTGCCGGTTTCGTCCGAGGAGGACTCGGAGTATCGCCGCGCGTCGCTCGATGGCGCGGTGCTGCTCGTCTTGGCGGCGGTGTGCCTGGGACGGCTTTTCTAGTCGCTCAGCCGCGGAGACGCGGACGAGGCGCCGGCCACGTGCCGGTGGCGGCGCCCGGGCCCGCCGGTCTCGGCGGCGCGCGCCGGACCCCTTGGAGGTGGCGTTCCAACTCCTCGCATTGCCCGAGCAACCCGCGCGCCTCGCGCTCGGCCAGAGCGCCGGAGAGCTCGGCCACGTGCAGCCGCGTGTAGAGCTCGGCGCAGCCGCCGAGCGGCATCTCCCAGTCCGACGGATCGGGCGGCGTCGCCACTTGGGCGACGGCGATCGCGCAGGCCAGGTGCATCGCCTCGCGCCGCAGGTCTTCGCCCTGCGGGCGGTGCTCCTCCGCCCAGCTCAGGCGGTAAAGGTGGGCGGCGAGGCGGACGGCTTTCTGCCAGGTGACGAAGGTCTGCAGGGGTGGTTTTTCCATGCGATCCATTCGGCGCCGCCGCGGGGCGTCGGCAAGCGTCGCGCCCTGGGGTTCATCCCCACGGGCCTTCGCCCTGTCCCTGCTTGGGGTCGCGCCTAACCGCCGACGCGGCCCACCAGCGCGTGCGTCGCGGCCAGGCAAGCCAGGGCCGCGTTCTCGGCGCGCAGGACCGTCGGGCCGAGGACCACGGGGCGGAAGCCGGCGCGACGCGCGGCCGCGAGTTCGTCGGCCGTGAGGTCGCCTTCCGGACCGATGAGCCAAGTCACGCGCAGGACCCCGGTGAAGTCGACGCGCCCGACCGGCTCCGCGTCGACCTCCAGCGAGCCCGTGAGCCGAAGCTCGCCCGGCGCGCCCGGCGGCAACGTCGCCAGCCATTCGTCGAACTTGCGCGGGCCCGCGATGGTCGCCTGCCAAGGATTGCCGGATTGCTTGCAGGCCTCCGCGGCCTGCTGCGTCCAGCGGGCCTGCTTGGCCGCCGCCCGGTCGGCGTCCAGCTTCACTTCGCACCGGGCCGTCTCCAGCGGGATGACCCCGGCGGCGCCGGCTTCACAGCAGGTGCGCACCAGGTCGTCCATCGTGCCGCCCTTCGGCATGCCTTGGGCGATGGTGATGGCCGGATGGATCGGCGCCGCCTGGCGGACGCGGACGATCTCCACCGCGGCGCCGGCGGGATCGGCCGTCAAAAGCTTGGCTTCGGCGAGCAGGCCGTGACCGTCGAGCAGCACGAGCGCGTCGCCGCGGCGGGCGCGCAGGCTGCGCACGAGGTGGGTGCTCTCCTCCTTGGACAGCAGGACCTGCCGCGCGCCTTCGGCGGGGGTTTGGTCGATCCAGACGCGGAGCGGGCTCATGGGGCGAGGGCGACCGGCTGGTCGTACGAGGGATCCCAGTCCTTCCAGACGGTCTCATACCCATGGGCGCGGAGCATCGCGGCGACCTCCGTGGGCGAACGGTCGTCCTCGATCGCGAACTGCTCGAGGGATGCTTCGCGTCCTTCGGCGTAGCCCCCGGGGTTCGTGTGGGAGCCCGCGCTCATCGCCGTCACGCCGACGCGGCAGGCGTGGTCGCGGAATCGGCGGCTTTCGCGCGTGCTCAGGGTGAGCTCGACCTCTCCGCTGAGGAGGCGGAAGGCGCAGATCGCCTGGACGAGGTCGCGGTCCGTCATCTCGACCTTCGGCTGCAGTTCGCCCTCGTGCGGGCGGATGCGGGGGAAGGAGACGCTGAAGCGGCTGCGCCAATGCTTGCGCTCGAGCCAGCGGAGGTGGAGCGCGGTGAAGAAGCACTCCGCCCGCCAATCCTCGAGGCCGAACAGCGCGCCGAGGCCGATCTTGTGGACGCCGGCGGCGCCCACGCGGTCGGGCGCGTCGAGGCGGTAGGCGAAGTCCGACTTCCGGCCCTTCGGGTGGTGGACGTGGTAGGTCTCGCGGTGGTACGTCTCCTGGTAGACCAGCACGGCGTTGAGGCCGTGGCGGCGCAGTTCGGCGTACTCGGCGGTCTCCATCGGCTGCACCTCGAGCGAGAGGGACGAGAAGTGCGGCCGGAGCAGGTCGAGGGCTTGGACGAAGTAGGGGACCTCCACCTTGTTCGATTCGCCCGTCAGGAGCAGTAGGTGGTCGAAGCCCAGTTTCTTGAGGGCGCCGGCCTCGCGGAGGATCTCGCCGGGGTTCAGCGTGCGCCGCGGGACCTTGTTGCCCGCGGAGAAGCCGCAGTAGGTGCAGACGTTCTGGCACTCGTTGGAGAGGTAGGCCGGCGCGAAGAGCTGCATCGTCCGGCCGAACCGCCGGACCGTGCGCTCATGGCTCAGGCGGGCCATCCGTTCCAGGTGCGGGGCCGCCGCCGGCGAGATCAGCGCCCGGAAGTCCTCGAGGTCGGCCGCATCCGCCTCGGCGCGCGCGAGCGCCCGGAGCACGTCCGCCTCGGTCTTCGCCTGGATCGCGGCGAGGACGTCGTCCCACGGATGGGCGGCATGCACGGAAGCGAAGGACATCGCCCCGGACTGTGGGGCAAATCCTCCGCAGGGCAAGGGTTCGCGGCGGCTCAGAGGATCGCCGCGTAGCCGGCGGCGTCGAGCAACCCGGCCAGCTCGCCCGGGTTCTTCACCTTCACCTTGATCATCCACGCGCCGCCGTACGGCTCGCGGTTCACCAGGTCCGGCGTGTCGTTAAGGGAGCCGTTGGCCTCGAGGACTTCGCAGGACACCGGGCTGTAGAGGTCGGAGGCCGCCTTGACGGACTCGACCGCGCCGAAGACTTCGCCGGCGCCGAAGGCCTTGCCGGCCTTCGGGAGGTCGACGAACGTGACGTCCCCGAGGGCGGCCTGCGCGTGGTCGGTGATGCCGATGGTGGCGGTGCCGTCCGCGGCGAGCCGGATCCACTCGTGGTCCTTGGTGTAATGGAGGTCGGCGGGGACGTTGCTCATGGGTTCTGGGTAAGGTCGGCGGGGATTATTTCAACCCTTCACTTCACGAAGGGCTCGACCGCGACGCGCAGCGGGATCCGGTTCCCGCGGATGTCGACGGTCAGTTCGGCCGAGCCGGTGTAGCCGGCGGCCACGAGCGCGGTGCCGATCGGCTTGTTGAGGGTCGGCGAATGGGTGCCGGAGAGCACTTCGCCGACCGGCGTCTCGCCGGCGTAGACCTGCGCGCCCTGGCGGGCGATGCGGCGGTCATCGAGCGAGAAGAGCACGACGGAGGCGGCGGGGCCGCCCTCGGCTTGGCGGCGCAGCGCTTCGCGGCCGACGAACTCGCCCTTGGCGAACTTCACGGTCCAGCCGAGCCCGGCCTGGATCGGCGAGATGCGCTCGGAGATCTCATGGCCGTAGAGCGGGTAGTTCGCCTCCAGGCGGAGCGAGTCGCGGGCGCCGAGGCCGGCGGGCACGAGGCCATGCGGCTTGCCCAGTTCGAGCAACGCGCGGGCGACCTTCTCGGCGGAGGCGGCCGGCAGGTAGATCTCGAAGCCGGCCGAGCCGGTGTAGCCGGTGCGGGACACGACGCAGCCGGACGCGCCGGCGACTTCGCCCACGGCGAAGCCGAAGCGCTTGATCGTCCCGAGCGGCAGCGCGGTCGCGAGCCCGAGGATGCGTTCGGCCAGCGGGCCTTGGATCGCGAGCTGCGCCCAGGCGGCGCATTCGTCGAGGACCTCGACCTTGAACGGCCCGATGAGCGAGCGCATCCAGGCGATGTCCTTGGCGGCGTTCGAGGCGTTGAGGCAGATGAGGAACTCCGTCTCGGAGAAGCGGTAGACGATCAGGTCGTCGACGCACCCGCCGTCGGGCTGGCACATGACCGTGTAGCGGGCCATGCCGGGACGGATCGACGCCATGTCGTTCGTCATGATGCGGTCGAGGAAGGCGGCGGCGTCGCGGCCGCGGATGCGCGCCTCGCCCATGTGCGAGACGTCGAAGAGGCCGGCGGCCTTGCGGACGGCCTGGTGCTCCTCGATGATGCCGGCGTACTGCACGGGCATCTCCCACCCGGCGAAGGGGACGATGCGCGCGCCGAGTTCGACGTGGAGGGCGTGGAGCGGCGTGCGGGCGAGTGTTTCCGACATGCCCCCAAGGTGCGGAGCGGCGGGCCGCCTTCCAACAAAAAAGCCCGGCGTCTCCGCCGGGCTTCGCTGGGGGTTCGGACCGGGGCTTACTGGCCGAGTTCCTGGCGGAACTTGGCGAGCTGCTCCTTGAAGTCCTGCTCCGTGATCGTCTTGCTGCGCTTGCGATTCTCGAGCAGGGCGATGCGGGTGTTGAGTTCGGCGTAGGCGCGCTTCTTGGACTCGGCCTTGGCGGCGACCGCTTCGAGGCGGGCGTCGGCGAGGGTCTTCTCGGCGGCCTCGGCCTTGGCGGCGGCTTCGGCCTTGGCGTCTTCAAGGGCCTTGCCGGCGGCCTTGGTGGCCTCGGCGAGCTTGGCCTCGGCTTCGGCCTTCACGTCGGCGAGGGCCTTCTCGGCGGCCTCCTTGGCGTCCTTCTGGGACTTCTCGGCGTTGAGGGCGGCGTCGGCGGCGGCCTTCTCGAGGGAAGCGTACTTCTCGGCGGCTTCCTTCAGCTTGCCGTTGGCTTCGGCGAGGGCCTTCTCGGCGGCCTCGGCGGCGGCCTTGGAGTTCTCGGCCTTGGCTTCCTCGAGCTGCTTGGTGAGCGCGGCGATCGCCTTCTCCGAAGCCTTGGCGGCGTCGGCGGCCTGGTCGGCGGCGGCTTCCTTGGCCTTGGCGAGTTCCTTGGCGGCGTCGGCCTTGGCGTCCTCGAGCTGGCGGGTCA
>JBIISU010000079.1:0-5742 GCA_044340815.1 Opitutales bacterium
TTCTGCGCCTTCGGTCCGGGCTCCGGGGCGTTCACGCCTTTCCTGCGCAACGACGAGGTGCACGCGAAGGTGCTGCGCGCGACGGGCGTCGCGGGTTGATCGTCGGGCAACAAAAAGGGCGTCCTTGCGGACGCCCTTGGTGGTGATGCCGGCCGGGCTTAGTACTTCACGCCGCAGCCGTAGGGCTTGGACGTGGTGACCTCGGGGGCCTTGCCATCCTTCAGCGCCTTGATGGCGGCGGCGACGTAGTTGGTGGCCTTCTCGATGTCGGCGGACTTCACGGAGGCGATGCTGTCGATGGCGCCCTTGTAGGCGAGGTTGCCCTTGGCATCGATGACGAAGCAGTGCGGGGTGACCTTGGCCTCGTAGGCGCGGGCGAGGGACTTGTCCTCGTCGTTGATCACGGTGGCGGGGTAGTAGCCGGCGGCGTCGTTGAGCTTATGCTTGCCGCTGTTGATCACGAGCCAGACGACGCCTTGGCCGATCGCGTCCTTCTGGGCGTTCTGCATCGCGCCGACGTCGTAGAACTTCTTCACGTAGGGGCAGCCGGGGTTGTACCACTCGAGCACGACGGTCTTGCCCTTGAAGTCGGCGAGGGAGACGGTCTTACCGTCCTTGTCCTTGGCGGTGAAGTCCGGGGCGGGCTTGCCGATTTCCGGGGCGGCGTAGCTGGCGAGGGTGGCCAGGCAGGCGAGGAGGGTGGGGAGGATGCGCATGGTAGGTTGGGGGTGAGGTCTCGGATTAAGGGAGTTGGTTGCGACTTTTCAACCCCGTCCCAAGGGAAAGGTCGCTCGCCATCGGGGAAATAACGCGAATTTTGCGGGGATTTGACTCGCGGGTTGCCAAAATCGGCAAACCAAGGGAAAGAAAGACCCTCCCGATTATGGCCGACGCCCGTTCCATCGCCTTGGTCTGCGCCAATGAAGCCGCCCTCTGGGCCGAGCTGCGCACCCGGGCGTCCGCGGTCGCCCAGGCGGAGCCGACGCTCGCCGGGCTGCTCGACCGTTATGTCCTTTCCCGCGGTGGCTTCGCGGACGGCATCGTGAGCCGCCTGGCGGAGCGTCTCGCCCCGACCGGCCAGGATCTGGAACTGGTCGCCCGCGCCTTGGCCGAGGCGGCCCGCCACGACCCCGAGGTGCTGGCGCAGATGCGCGGGGATATCCGCGCGATCCTCGAGCGCGACCCCGCCACCGAGCATGCGCTGGTTCCGTTCCTCTGGTACAAAGGTTTCCACGCCATCTCGGCCCATCGCCTCGCCCACACGCTCTGGAAGGTCGGTCGGCGCGACCTGGCCCTCTACCTGCAGTCCCTCGTCTCGGAGCACCTCGCCGTCGACATCCATCCCGCCGCCCGCTTCGGCGTCGGCATCCTCCTCGACCACGCCACGGGCTTCGTCGCGGGGGAGACCAGCGTCGTCGAGGACAACGTCTCCTTCCTGCATGAGGTGACCCTCGGCGGCACCGGCAAGGCCCGCGGCGACCGCCACCCCAAGATCCGGTCCGGCGTGCTCGTCGGCGCGGGCGCGAAGATCCTCGGCAACATCACCATCGGCGAGGGCGCCAAGGTCGGCGCCGGCTCCGTCGTGCTCAAGGACGTCGCCCCGCACACCAGCGTGGCGGGCGTGCCCGCCGTGCTGATCGGCCAAGCCTCCGTCGACGCCCCGGCGCTCGACATGGACCACTCGCTCTGACCATGCCCGGGACGCGCCCTCCGCAGGAACGCCCGGGCGACGCCCGCGTCCTCGACTGCCTGTACCGCGTCGGCGCCTTCGTCAACGAGACCGAGGACCCGCGCGAGGCGCTCGACTTCATCCTCGCGGAGATCGTCCGCTCACTCGGGGCTTCCTCGGCGTCGATCGCGCTGGTGGAGCCGACGACCGGGTCCCTGCGCATCGAGGTCTCCAACGGCCTCGACGAGGCTTCGGCCGGCCGGATCATCCAGCAAGGGCAGGGCATCACCGGGTGGGTGGCCCTCTACGCCAAGCCGCTGCGCGTGCCCGACGTCGCCAAGGATCCGCGGTACGTGGAGATCCGCCGCGGCATCCGCTCCGAACTGGCCGTCCCGATGGAGCTCATGGGCAACGTGATCGGCGTCGTCAACTGCGACTCCGACCGGCTGGACGCCTTCACCGAGCAGGACGTCGCCTTCCTTTCCCTCCTCACGAACGAGGCCTCCAAGGCCGTCGGCCGCATCTGGCTGCTCCGGCAGCTGCGCTCCAAGGCCGCCCAGCTCGAGGCGTTGGTCGGCGCCGCCCAAGGCCTGGCGCGGGAGCGCGACGAGCCCGGCATCATCGTCGACCTGACCCGCGCCACGCGCACCCTGCTCGGGGCCCGCGCCTGCGCCTATTATGGCCTGGCCGAACGCGAGCTCTGGCTCAAGCAGGTCGATGGCGATCTGGCCGGGAGCGCGTTTGCCCCGCGGCTCTCGCTGGACGAGACCTCCCTGGGAACCGTCGCCACCCGCCGCAAGCCCCTCGTCGTCCCGCTCGCGGGCAAGTCCGAGGAGCATCTTTTCGCCCGGTTGATCGAGCCCGTCGCCAGTTCTTCGCTGCTCGTCGTCCCCTTGCGCTACGAGGACGAGACCTTCGGCGTCCTCGTCTGCGTGGCCATGGGCGCCTACCGTTTCTCCGACGACGACAAGCACCTCGTGACGGCCCTGTCGTCCTTCGGCGCTTCCTCGCTGCAGAACGCCCGGCTCTACGCCAAGGTCTTCACGGTCGAGGAAGGCCTCCGGCGGAGCGAGCGCCTCACGGCGCTCGGGCTGCTCTCCGCCGAGGTGGCGCACGAGATCCGCAATCCCCTGACGGTGATGAAGCTCCTCTCCGACACCTTGTCGCAGGGGATGGCGCCGACCGACCCGCGCGTCGAGGACCTCGGCGTCATGCGCGAGAAGATCGCCCACATGGAGGGAGTGGTCTCGCGCGTGCTGGGGATGAGCAAGGCGCAGTCGGGCGCCTTCAAGACGATCGACCTGCGCGCGGCCGCCGATAACGCCGTCCTCCTCCTGCGGCTCAAGCTGCAGCAGCTCGGCGTGAAGGTGGAGGTCGATTGCGCCGCGGCGTTGCCGCCCATCGAGGGCAACCCGGGGCAGATCCAGCAGATCTTCCTCAACCTCATGATGAACGGCGTCCAGGCGATGGTCGGCGGCGGCGCGCTCACCCTGCGCCTCGGCGTCGAACCCGGTCCGCAGGGGGACGTCGTCGCGGTGCGCATCGCGGACACCGGCACGGGCATCCCGGCCGCGATCCTGCCCAAGATCTTCGACTCGTTCTTCACCAGCCGCGAGGATGGCACCGGGCTGGGGCTCGCCATCGTGAAGCGCATCCTGCGAGACCACCGCGGCGACATCGTCGTCGAGTCGACCGGTCCCGCCGGGACGACGTTCAAGTTCTGGTTTCCGGCGGTGAAGTGAACAGGCGCTTCCCCGCCGTCCAGACCACGGGGAGGAAGGAGACGACCACCACGATCAGGATCACCTTGTGCAGCTGGTCCGCGAGCGGCGTGCCGCCCAGGGCGTGCCCGAGCCACACCAGCGAGTTGATCCAGAGCACGCCGCCGAGGATGTTCCAGCGGAGGAAACGGGTCGTCGACATCGCGCCCATGCCGGCGGCGAAGGGCACGAAGGTGCGCATGAGCGGGACGAAGCGGGCCAGGACGATCGCGAGCGGGCCCTTTTCGGCGAAGTAGTCGCGGGCGGCCGCCAGGTGCCGGCGCTTGTACCACCAGCTGTCCGGTTTCGACTCCATCGCCTGGCCGTAGCGGCGGCCCAGCCAATACCCCGTCTGGTCGCCGACGATCGCGGCCAAGGTCAGGGCCGCGGTGAGTTCCCAGGGGCTGAAATAGGCCGGACGTCCGCCATTGGCGATCGAGAGGACGCCGGCGGTGACGAGGAGGGAGTCGCCCGGCAGGAAGAAGCCGGCGAGCAGGCCCGTCTCGGCGAAGATGATCAGGCACATCAGGCCCAGGCCGCCGACTTCGATGGTCTGCCGGAGGCCTTCGGCGGTATGCAGGTGCGACCAGAAGTCGGAGAGCCAGGCGGTCATGCCCTCCACTAAGGTGACGACGCCCGGCTTGGCAATCGCCTTGAAGCAAGCGGGGATTGCCCTCACTTTCGTCGGCGCATGTCCCCTGAATTCGAGACCTCCGCCGTCCGGCTGCGCCGCGCCGCGCTGACCCATGGTCTCGCCGGGCAGGCGGCCCTCGCCGGCGAGGTGGTCCCCCGGGCCAAGCAGTTCCTCCTGGAAGCCCGGGAAATCCAGCTGGCCGCCCACCGCTCCGGCGTCCCCGGCGGCGAGGTGGCGAAGCTGCGCTCCGATGCGGTGGACATCGTCATCGACGCGCTCTTCCTCCGCGCCGGCCCCGCCGCGGCGGAACTGGCGCTGGTGGCCACGGGCGGCTACGGCCGGGCCGAGCTTTGCCCGCTGAGCGACATCGACCTGCTGGTGCTCGTGCCCGCGCATACGCCGGCGACCCAGGCCTTGGTGGAGTCCATCCTGTACCCGCTTTGGGACAGCGGCCTCAAGGTCGGTCAATCGGTGCGGACGGTCCAGGAGTGCGCCGACTACGCCAAGGAGGACCTCCACCTTCGGGTGGCCTTGCTCGAGACGCGCCTGCTTTGCGGGGCGCCGTCGTTGTTCAACCAGATCGAGGCCAAGGTCTCCGAGATGCTCAGCGGGGAAGCCTGGCGTCCGCTCGCCCGCTCGATCGTCGAATCCCAGCGGAAGCGTCGCGAGAAGGCGGGCGGCAGCGCCTACCTCCAGGAGCCCGACCTCAAGAACGGCGTCGGCGCGCTGCGCGACGTCCAAGGCTGCGTGTGGCTGGCCCGGATCGCCCGCGGGGTCGCCGGCTTGGGCACCGCGGGTTTCCTGCCGATGGGCGATCTCCAGAAGTTCGAGCAGGCCAAGGCCACCTTGCTGCGGCTGCGCTGCGAACTGCATTTCCAGGTGACCCGTCCCACCGAGCAACTGTCGCTGGAGCGCCAGGATACGATGTCCGAGGCCCTCGGCCATCGGGGCACCCTGACCGAACGCATCGGCGCCCTCATGCGCGAGTATTTCGACGCCGCCGACCACGTGCGCCGGTGCGTGGAGATGGTCGAGGGGGCGGTCATGGGCGAGCCCGAGCCGGAAGGGTGGGGCGAACCGCTCCTGGTGGACGGCCTACGCATCGTCCGAGGTGGCACGGTATCCGCGCAGCACCGCCTCGTCTTCGAGGAGGATCCGGGCCGGCTGGTCCGGCTTTTCCGCCATTGCCAAGTCCATGAGGCCCGCCCGGAGCGAGCCTTGTCGCTGCTGGTCCGCGAGCGCGCCCACCTGCTCACGCCGGAGGTCGCGCTCTCCGACGAATCCACGAGCGCCCTGCGGGCGATGCTCACCGAGGCCGGTCGCGTGCACGCGGCCATCGACGCCTTGCGCGAGCACGACCTGCTCTACCGCTTGGTCCCGGAGTTCGCCGGGTTGCACTGCCTCGTGCAGTTCGAGTTCTACCACCGTTGGACGGCCGATGTGCACACCCTCCGCTGCCTCTGGGAACTCGACGCCATCTACGCCGCCGCGACCCCGGTGGAGGAGCGTTACCGTTCCGTGGTGCTCGGCACCGAGGCGCCGTCGCTTCTCTATGCGATCCTCTTCCTGCACGACATCGCGAAGTCCGGCGGCATCGAAGGGCACGCCGAACGCGGGGTCCCGATGGCCGACGTCATCCTGAAGCGGCTCGGGTTCGACCACCGGGAGCGCGCCATCGC
>JBIISU010000080.1:0-5702 GCA_044340815.1 Opitutales bacterium
CGGGGTGAGCAGGGGGCGGCTCGGGAAGGTGATGCGGTAGAGGCGGCCGTGGGCGTGGTCGCGGTTCGGGTCGCGCAGGTGGTGCTGCAGGTGGCCGATCAGCATCTGGGACCAGTCCATCACGTACAGCGAGCCATCGGGGGCGACGGCCACGCCGGAGGGGCGGAAGTTGCCGGCCTTGGTGTTGTCGGCCTTCACGAGGCCGGGCTCGAGGGTCTCGCCGCGGATGCCGGAGGCGTCCTTGGTCTTCTCGGAGCCCGGGGAGAGCTTGGCGCGGAAGATGCCCTGGTAGGTGATCACGTTCGTGTTGAGGAACATGCCCTGCCAGTCCTCGGGGAAGTGGCGGCTGCTGAGGATCGCGGTGCCCGGGCAGGGGCGCGAGGGGCGGTTCCACATCTGCGGGTAGCCGGGGTGGCTGCCGGTGTCGAGGTGGCCGGAGAAGCCGGGGCCGAAGTAGTTGGCGTTGCCGGTGGCGTCCGTGATGATGTCGTTGCCCCAGTAGTCGAACACGCGGCCGTGCGGGTTGGCGAAGCCATAGGGCACGTAGCGGGAGAACTTGTGGGTCTGCGGCTCGTAGCGGTAGATGGCGCCGTTCGTGTTGCGGACCGCGCCGCGGTCGAAGGTCTCGACCTGGGTGCGGTGGAACACGCCGTCGGAGAAGTAGAGCGCGCCACCCGGCTCGTAGCAGATCGAGTTGGTCTCGTGGTGCGAGTCGGCCGCGTCCATGCCGGAGAGGAACTTCTCCTTCCAGTCGGCCTTGCCGTCGCCGTCCGTGTCGCGCACGTACCACATGTCGGGCGACTGGATGAGGATGACGCCGTCCTTGTAGAACTGGAAGCCGGTCGGGCAGTTGAGGCCGTCGAGGAAGACGTGGGACTTCGCGACCTTGCCGGTCTTGGGGTCGAGGTCGAGGACCAGGAGCTTGTCGAAGTTCTTGGTCGTCGGGGTGGTCTCGGGATAGTTCGGCCAGACGGAGAGCCAGAGGCGGCCCTTGGTGTCGAAGTTCATCTGCACCGGGTTGATCAGCTCGGGCACGGTCGTCTCGTCGGCGATGAACTCGATCTTGCAGCCTTCGGGCAGGGTGAGGTGCTTGAGCTGTTCTTCGCCGGACAGGTAGGGCACCGGCTCCTTGCGGTTCGGCGGGACGGAGAGGTAGGGGAGGAGGTTGGCGTCGTCGGCGACGAGGGTCTTGCCCTGGGCGGCGGCCCAGATGACCTTGTCGCGGTTGGCGGCCTTGATGTCGCGGTTGGCGAGCTCGCGGCCGATGACGGTGGCGTTGTCGATGCCCTCGTACTTGATGCGGGAGCGCTGGCCGTAGATGTTGAACTGGTCGACGGTGCGGTAGCGGTGGTGCCACTCGGTGGCCTTGTCGTTCACCGCGGCGAGGACCTTGGCGTCGACGGCCGGGGCGGCCTGGCCGAAGAGGGCCTGGAACTGCAGCGCGGCCACGGCCTTGTCGCCTTCGGCGTTCAGGTGGATGCCGTTGATCGTGAGGCGGCTGGCGGCGCCGGCGAAGAGCTTGGCGGAGGGGGTGAAGAGGTCGACGAACTGCACGCCGTTGGCCTTGGCCACCTCGGCCATCGCGGCGGTGTAGAGGGCCAGGTTCTTGTTGTTGCGGGCGGGGAAGGCCGGGTCGAAGTGGACGGACTTCATGTCCTCGTGGGCGAGCGGGGAGAAGAGGACGATGCGGGGCTTGCCCTTGCCGTAGTCGGCGGCGAGGTGCTTCTTCAGGAAGCCATCGAGGTTCTTCTTGTAGTCCTCGAGGCCTTCCGGGCCGCGGAACGATTCGTTGAAGCCCCAGTAGGCGAAGATCACGTTGGCGTGGAAGTGGGCGCCGGCGTGGTAGGTGACCGTGGTGTTGCCCGACTTGGTCGTCAGGTCGCCCGGCTTCATGTCCAGGAAGTACTCGAGGGTCGGGACCTCGTCGGAGCGGTGGCGGGTGTGCACCTCGTCGCCGGAGAAGCCAAGGTTGCGGACCACGAGCTCCTTGTCGGCGTGGGCCTGGTGGATCAGGGCCTCCAGGTTGCCGTAGTGCTGCTGGCGGTCGGCCAGGCCGCTGCCGACGAAGGCGATGTGGTCGCCTTTCTGCAGCTGGAGGGTCTGCGCCGGCAGGACCGCGGAGAGGGTCAAGGCCAGCAGGAGGGTGAGCGTCTTGCGCATGGGTGTGTTGGTAGTAGAAATGGGGAGGCCATCCGGGAGGGATGGTCGGTCAGGGGAGGGGTCAACCTGTCGTTTCTCCGACCCTCTGCCAAGGGCAATGTTCCTGTCGCGACCCCCAAGGGCAGGTCAGTCATAATGTTTCGTATAAAGAGGGCTAGGATCAGGGCCTCGGGAAGGGCAGATGACAGGGGAATGGCCAGGGGGCAGGCCCGGGGAAAGGGGAGCGGTTTATCCTCGGGCTTTCCGGACCTCTCGATGGGCGGCCGACCGAGGACGGTCAGCCCTACCTCCTGACCCTGACCCGCGCGTCTGTGGCATCTCCCTGGCAGTCTGCCCGCTGGTCATTGAATCCTCCGGCCAACAGGCCAACCGATCAACGGATCAACGGATCAACTCATCCGACGGCCGACCGGGGACGGTCAGCCCTACCTCCTGACCCTGGCACGCGCGTCTAGGGCATCTCCCTGTCAGCCCCAGCCCTCCTCGCTCACTTCCCCAGTTCCTTCTGCAGCGACTGCACGACGGCTTGTCCGAGGGCGGTGTAACCTTCCACGGTGAAGTGCACGTCGTGCGGTTTCTGGAGTTTGGCGAGGTCCGGGGTGATCGCCGCGTTGAGGTCGTCGATGGCGACCCCGTTTTCCTGCATGACCTTGAGGGCGATCCGGTTGTAGGTGGCGACGTCGCCGAAGTTGCGCGGGGGGTTGAGCTTGCCCTCGGGGACGGGTGTCGTGGTGGCGAAGATGAGCTTGGCCCCGGTCTTGCGCAGTTCGGCGACGAGGCTGCGGAGGTTGCGCTCATAGTCCTCGGGTTCCACCTGCCGCTTCCCGCCTTCCATGATCTTCAGGTCGTGCAGGCCGAAGTTGAAATGGATGACGTCCCACTTGGCCGGCCCGAGCCACTTCCCGAGGTTCGCGACGCCGTTGGCGGTCGGGCCGCCGTTGATGGTGATGCGGTGCACGTTCGCCTTACCCTCGAGCTGCTTGCGCACCGGCAGGGTGTAGCCGATGGAGATCGAGTCGCCGATGAGCAGGATGCGCGGAAGCCCCGCGACGTCCTGGATGGGCGCCATCGCCGGGTCGGGGGCCTTGGTCTTCGCCTTCGCTTTGGGCGCCACATTCACGGTCTCGGCCGGCTTGGCGGGGGCCGGGTCGGCGGCTTGGGCGAAGGAGGCAAAGGCGAGCAGGAGGCCGAGGGACAGCGTCTTCATGGGGTTGTCCCGAAGGTGCCCTTCGCCATGCGCCCTGGCAAGCGGGCAATCGCCTAGCGATTGATGCGCAAGGTAGGCCGCGGAAGCAGACGCGACGATTTCATGATACAGCCATTTTAAGGCGTCAGGATTTAAGGGGAGGGATGGACTCGAGGGACAGGGACAGGGACAGGGGCAGGGACAGTTGCAACGGTTGTACGCAGTCACCATTCGATGGCATGATAATCTCCCTGAAGGAGTCTTTCCTCGTCGGCTAATCCTGGCCCTGACCCTAGCCCTGGCCCTGTTGGTTTGATAGCCCAGCCCTTACTTCAACAATCCCTCGATCTCCGCGATGACCGAGGGCGTGAGGGTGAGGCGGCCGCCTCCGATGGTCTCGACGAATTGGCCGGGCTTGCGCGCGCCGACGATGGCGGAGGTGACGCGGGGCTGACGGAGGACCCAGGCGATGGCTAGTTCCGCCGGGGTGGTGCCGAGGCGCGTGGCGATGAGGCGGAGTCCGGCGTTGAGCGCGATGTTCCGGGAGAGCAGGGGCTCGTTGAACTGCGGGTCCGCGCGGCGGTGGTCGTTCGCGGGCAGCGCGTCGACCCAGACTTGGGTGACCTTGCCGCTGAGAAGGCCCTTCTGCATGGGGCTGTAGGGGATGAGGCCGATGCCGTTCGCTTCGCAATACGGGATGATCTCGGCTTCGATGCCGCGGTTCAGCAGGCTGTAGGGCGGCTGCAGGAAGGCGACGGGATGGATGGGTTGGAGCCGCTTGAGCTGCGCGACGCTGAAGTTGCTGACCCCCGCCCAGCGGACCTTGCCCTCCTTCACCAGCTCCGCGATGGCGGCCCAGCCCTCCTCGATGTCCTCGTCGGGTTGGGGCCAGTGGATCTGGTACATGTCGATGACGTCGACGCCGAGGCGCCGCAGGCTGTCTTCGATCTCGCGGCGGATGCTGGCGCGCTTGAGGCGCGGGATGATCTGGCGTTCCTCGTCCCAGCAACGCTCGCACTTGGTGGAGAGGATGGGGCGTCGGCCCTTGAGCTCCTTGAGCGCCCGACCCACGATCGTCTCGCAATGGCCGAGGCCGTAGACCGGCGCGGTGTCGAGCCAGTTGACGCCGAGGTCCACGGCCTCGTGGATCGTGCGGACCGACTGGGCGTCATCCTGGGGGCCCCAGCCGAATTTCCAGTCGCCCCCGCCCATGGCCCAGGTGCCCAGGCCGACGGGCGTGAGGTGGAGGTCGGAAGGGCCGAGTCGGCGGAGCTGCATGGTCGCTTACTTGGACTCCTTGGCGCGGGCTTTGTTCGCCTCGTTCGCCTGTTTCTGCGTCCGCATCGGCCATTCCGGGTGGTCGACGTGCGCGTCCTTGAAGATCGACAGCGCCTTGGCGACGAGTTCCGGCCGCTGGCCCGCGAGATCCATCTTCTCCGCGGAGTCGGTCTTGAGGTCGTAGACTTCGACCTTGGCGGCCGGGCCGTTGCGCACCGCTTTCCAATCTCCCCAGCGCGCGGCCTGCAGCGACTGCCCCTCGTGCAGTTCCCAATAGAAGTAATCGCGCTTCGGGGCGGCTCCGCCCTGCAGGAAGGAGGCCAGCGAAAGCCCGTCGGTCTTCAGTCCGGCCGGGGCAGGCGTGCCGGAGAATTCCAGGGCCGTCGGCAGGAAATCCCAGGAAGCCCACGGCTCGTCGCTCACCCGGCCCGCCGGGATCCTGCCCGGCCAGCGGGCGAGCGCCGCCTGCCGGAGCGCCCCCTCGTAGAGGCCGCGCTTATAGCCGCGGAGGCCGTTGGCCGCCTGGTCGAAGAGCTTGCCGATCTCGGAGTTCGGCGCGAACGAGGAGCCGTTGTCGCCGGAGGTCATCACCAAGGTGTGCTCGTCGAGCCCCAGTTCCTTGAGCAGCGCCAACACGCGGCCGACGTCGGCGTCGAGCCGCGTCACCTGCGCGGCGTAGGCCTTCTGCGTCGGCGTCCACGGCTTGTCCTTGTAGGGGCCGAAGTCGCCGATCTCGTGGCGGCCGTGCGGCAGGGTGATGGCGTAGAAGAGGAAGAAAGGCTTATCCCTTTGCGTGCGGATCCAGGCTTCGACGTCCTGTTGGATGAGGTCCTGCGCGTAGGTCTTGCCCACGCCTTTGCCGTCGTTGCCCGGCAATTCGAAGCGCTGGTCATCGCGGTAGAGGTAGGTCGGGTAGTAGCTGTGGGCGTGGCGCTGGCAGTTGTAGCCGAAGAAGTGGTCGAAGCCCTGCTTCAGGGGGCTGCCCGGGCTGTCGAACATCCCCATGCCCCACTTGCCCATGCACGCGGTGGCGTAGCCCGAGCCCTTCAGGGCCTTGGCGACGGTGATCGACTCGGCG
>JBIISU010000082.1:0-5631 GCA_044340815.1 Opitutales bacterium
CATGTATTGCTGCGGTCCGACCGTGTACGGCCCGGCCCACATCGGCAACTCCCGGACCTTCCTCCTGCAGGACGTCCTGCGTCGCACCCTCGAGGTCACCGGCCTCAAGGTGAAGCATGTCCGCAACCTCACCGACGTGGACGACAAGACGATCCGCGGCGCGGTGGCGGCGAAGATGACCCTGGCGGCTTTCACCAAGGGCTGGACCGACAAGTTCCACGCCGATTGCGCCGCCTTGGGGTTGCTCGTCCCGCAGGTCGAGCCCAGTGCGGTCGAGCACATCCCGCAGCAGGTCGCCATGATCAAGTCGCTCGTCGACCGTGGCCACGCCTACGTCGCCAAGGATGGATCCGTCTACTTCAAGGTCTGCTCCTGCGCCGACTACGGCAAGCTCTCCCGCCTCGACCGCAGCCAGTCCCGCACCCAGGCGACCAACAGCGCCGGCGAGGCCAACGACGCCGACGAGTACGACCGCGAGTCCGCCGCCGACTTCGCCCTGTGGAAATCCCACAAGCCCGAGGACGGCGATAACCATTGGCCCAGCCCGTGGGGCGAAGGTCGTCCCGGCTGGCACATCGAGTGCTCGGCGATGTCCCTGCAGCATCTCGGCGCCACCTTCGACCTGCACGGCGGCGGGGTCGACCTCTGCTTCCCCCACCACGAGAACGAGATCGCGCAGACCGAGTGCGCGACCGGCGTGAAGGGCTTCGCCGCCCACTGGTTCCATAGCGCCCACCTGCTCGTCGACGGCGACAAGATGTCCAAGAGCAAGGGCAACCTCTACACCCTCGACGACCTGGTCGCCAAGGGCTTCACCCCGATGGAGGTGCGCTACGCCCTCATCAGCGGCCACTACCGGACCTCGCTCAACTTCACCCTCCATGGCGTGGAGAACGCCCGCTCCGCCCTCGGCAAGCTGGAGCGCTGGACGGACCGCCTCCTCGAGGTCGCGGGCTTCACCCGGGCCGAGTTCGCCGCTCCGGCCGTCCAGGAGACCCAGACCGCCTGGGGACGCTTCGCCCCCGCTTGGGCGATCCTCCAGGAGGACCTGAACATCCCGGGTTGCCTCGGGCAGGTCTTCACCGTCGTCGGGGAGCAGGTCGAGGTCAACCCGGCCCAGGCGCGGCAGGATGTCGTCGGTCTCGCCAAGATCCTCCATGCCCTCGGGCTGACCCTCTTCCAGGCCAAGGCCGCCGTGGCCATCCCCCCGGCCGTGGCCGACCTCGGCGCCCGTCGCTGGGCCGCCAAGCAGGCCAAGGACTTCGCGACGGCCGACCAGCTCCGGAAGGAATTGGCCGCCCTCGGTTGGGCCATGCTCGACCGCAAGGACGGGTACGACCTGAAGCCGGCCTAGTTCCTTCTGGAATGTTGATAAGTGCCCGTTGAAGCCACCCGGCGGACGGGCAGGATGGTCGCTCATGTCCACCGAAAAGCCTTCCCGTCCGGTCAGCCCCACCTTTTTCCCTTCGCTCGCGTTCCTCCTCTTCGGCGTGGCGCTCGCGCTCGCGTTCGTGGTCGCCTCCGACAAGCTCGGCCGGTCGATCGGCCAGTTCCGCCAGAACCGTCCGGAGATCACCGTCAAGGGCGTCGCGACCCTCGACGTCACGTCGGGGCAGGGTAGCCTCTCCGGTTCCATCGTCTGGCGCGGCGAAGATTTCGCCGCGGGCCGCGCCGCCATGGCCAGCCAGCGGGCCGAACTGCTGAAGGCGCTGAAGCTCGCCGGCTTCACCGAGCAGGAGGTCGTCTTCGAGGCCACGGATTTCACCCGCTACGAGCCGGCGGTCTTCGTCGAGTACGCCAATCCGGGCGAGGGAACCCGCGCGCCCGCCCAGCGCGCGCCGGTCGACTTCAACCGGTTCGCCCGCGGCAAGGTGCCGGAGTTCGGCTTCGCCCAGTCCTTCACGATCGAGTCGACCAACGTAACTCGCATCCGCGACTTCGCCCGCCAGGAGCTCTTCCTTGAGCAGGGTGTCGTCCTCGGCCGCAGTTCGCCGGTCTACCGGCTCGTGAAGCTCAACGAGGTCAAGAAGGAGCTGCTCGAGGCCGCCGCCCAGGATGCCCAGCGTCGCGCCGCGACCCTGGTCAACGGTTCCGGGTCCAAGGTCGGCTCCCTGCTCGAGGCCTCCCAGGGGGTCATCCAAATCAGCGCCAAGGACCGCGTGGGCGAGTCCGACAGCAACAGCGTCGACCTCTTCTCCATCGACAAGACCATCCGCGTGGTGGTCACGATGCGCTTCGAGATCGCGAAGGAATAGCCGGCCGGAAGGGGTGGGGCGGCGGCTCGCCTCCGTCCTTGCCCTCCGCCCCGGGAGACCCTAGCGGTAAGGACGCCTTTCCACCATGTCCTCCCGTCCGCAGATGACTCCCCTCGAGGAGCTCCGTCACTCCGCCGCCCACATGCTGGGCGCCGCCGTCCTCCGCCTCTTCCCGGAGGCCCAGCTGGACATCGGGCCGCCCACCGACGCCGGCTTCTACTACGACTTCGACCTCGCCCATAGCTTCACGGCCGAGGACCTGGTGAAGATCGAGGAGGAGATGCGCCGCATCGCCAAGGAGAACCAGAAGTTCGAACGCTTCGAGTGCACCCGCGAGGAGGCCGAGAAGCTCCTCCGCGAGCGCGGCCAGGTCGCCTTCAAGCTCGGCCGCCTCGCCGACGTCCCCGCCGGCGAGACGATCTCCTTCTACAAGAACGGCGAGTTCGTCGACCTCTGCGCCGGCACCCACGTGCGCTACAGCTCGCAGGTCAAGGCCATCAAGCTGCTGAGCATCGCCGGCACGTACCACCGCGGCGACGAGAAGAACAAGCAGCTGCAGCGCATCTACGGCACCGCCTTCCCGACGAAGGACGAGCTGGAGCAGCACCTGCAGCGCCAGGAGGAGGCCAAGAAGCGCGACCACCGCAAGCTGGGCAAGGAGCTGAAGCTCTTCCACATCGACGAGAAGGTCGGCCAGGGCCTCATCCTCTGGACCCCGAACGGCGCCGTCGTCCGCCAGGAGCTCCAGAACTTCATCTCGGAGCAGCTGTTCCGCACCGGCTACAAGCAGGTCTTCACGCCGCACATCGGCAACCTCGACCTCTACCGGACCTCCGGCCACTTCCCCTACTACAAGGACGCCCAGTTCCCCCCGCTCGTCGAGCGCGAGGCGATGGAGCTCCTGGCCAAGGAAGGCTGCGGCTGCGGCGAGCTGACCAACCGGCTCGAGGACGGCACGGTCCAGGGCTTCCTGCTGAAGCCGATGAACTGCCCGCACCACATCCGGATCTTCGACTCGCAACCGCACTCCTACCGCGACCTGCCGGTCCGCCTCGCCGAATTCGGCACCGTCTACCGCTGGGAGCAGTCCGGCGAGCTCAACGGCATGACCCGCGTCCGCGGCTTCACGCAGGACGACGGCCACCTCTTCTGCACCGAGGACCAGGTCGGCCAGGAGGTCCTCGGCTGCCTCGAGCTCGTCAAGGTCGTCCTGAAGACGCTCGGCCTGAACGATTACCGCGTGCGCGTCGGCCTGCGCAATCCCGACTCCAACAAGTACACGGGCGACGCCGCCAACTGGGACAAGGCCGAGGCCGCCTGCCGCGCCGCCGCCGCGACCCTCGGCGTGGCCTTCACCGAGGAGTCCGGCGAGGCCGCCTTCTACGGCCCGAAGATCGACTTCGTGGTCCGCGACGTCATCGGCCGCGAATGGCAGCTCGGCACGGTGCAGGTCGACTTCAACCTGCCGATCCGCTTCGACCTTTCCTACACCGGCGCGGACAACAAGCCGCACCGTCCGGTGATGATCCACCGCGCGCCCTTCGGTTCGATGGAGCGCTTCGTGGGCATCCTCATCGAGCACTTCGCGGGCGATTTCCCGACGTGGCTCGCCCCGGAGCAGGTCCGCCTGATCCCGCTGAACGACGACCTGAACGCCGACTGCGCGGCGATGGCCGAACAGCTCAAGGCCGCCAAGATCCGTTGCACCGTCGACACGACCGCCAACAAGCTCGGCGCCAAGATCCGCTTCGCCGAGCTCGCCAAGGTGCCGCACATGCTCGTCGTGGGCGCCAAGGAGAAGGAGGCGGGCGTGGTCAACGTGCGTTCCCGCGCCGACAAGTCCTTCGAGGGCAACCGCACCCTGGCCGAATTCATCGGCCTGGTGACGGCCGAGGTCGCGGAGCGCCGGCTCAAGGCCCACGTCCCGACGGCGCCGGCCGCGCCGACGCCTCCGACCGCTTGACCGGCGCCCCGTCGCGGGGGCGCCTCCGGCCTTCCCCGTCCCGCCGTCGTATCTCCAATATAGGGTTTCCCGTTGCCCCGGGACGGGACTCGGCGGTAGGGAAGGGGTATGTCCTCGCCTCGTGAGACCTCCCGCCGGGATTTCCTCAAGTCCGCCGGCCTCGGCAGCCTAGCCCTGGGCGCGGCCGCGACCCCCGCGCTCGGCGAGGCTCCGCGCCAGGCCGCCGTCAACCTGCGCGCCGCCCAGGCCAAGAACGTGATCTTCATGGTCGCGGACGGCATGAACATCGCCGCGTTGTCCTTGGCCGACGCCTGGTCGCGCCGGACGCGCTCGGTGTCGTCCCGTTGGATGCGCCTTTACCGGGAGCGCCCCGTCGTCCGGTCCCTGTGCGAGACCCACTCCGCCACCGGCCTCGTCACGGATTCCGCCGCGGCCGCCTCCGCCTGGGGCATCGGCGAGCGCGTCGCCAACGGCGTCCTCAACATCACCCCCGATGGCCGCAAGCCGGCGACCATGGCCCAGAAGATGAAGGCCGCCCGCAAGCGGGTCGGCTTGGTCACCACGGCGACGGCCACCCACGCGACGCCCGCCGGCTTCGCGGTCACGGTCGCCTCGCGAAAGAGCCAGTCCGAAGTCGCCGCCCAATACCTCGAGCGCGGCATCGACGTGGTCCTCGGCGGTGGCTCCGAATATTTCTCCCCCAGCCTGGTGGAGGGGTATCGCAAGGTCGGCTACGCCTACGCGACCGACCGCACGCAACTGCTCGCCCGCCGCGGCTCCGGCCCCTTGCTCGGCCTGTTCAGCAAGCGCTACATCCCCTTCGAGTTCGACCGCCTGCGCGATCCGGCCCTGCGCGCCGCGGTGCCGAGCCTCGCCGAGATGACCCAGGCCGCCCTGAACAACCTCGCGCCTTCGCCGGAGGGCTTCTTCCTCATGGTCGAAGGTGGGCGCGTCGACCACGCCGCCCACGGCAACGACGCCCTGGCCTTGATCCACGACCAGCTCGCCTTCGACGAAGCCATCGAAACCGTGCTTGCCTTCACCGACCGTCATCCCGACACGTTGGTCATCATCACCACCGACCATGGCACCGGCGGTATCCAGCTCAATGGGGTGGGGGACGAGGATTTCGAGGGCGCGCCGGCTTACGCCGGCACGAACGAGGCCTTCCGCCGGCTGGAGAAGTTCACGGCCACCCAGGAGGCCACCTTGGCCCGCGTCAAGGGCCAGCCGAAGCAGGCGCAGTTGGACGCGCTGGTCGCCTCGACGGGCCTGACCTTCAAGCCGGCTGAGCTCGCCAAGGTCACCGATGTGAAGACTTTCCAGGCGCTCCTGCCGCGGCAGACGGGGATCAACTGGACCAGCAACAACCACACCGCCGACCTGGTCGAGTTCTGCGCCTTCGGTCCGGGC
>JBIISU010000003.1:0-18781 GCA_044340815.1 Opitutales bacterium
GTCCTTCGAACTGCTGCTCCGCGGCGCCAAGGAAACCCCGGCCTGTCCGCACTGCGCTTCGGTCCGCGTCGAGAAGCAGCTCGCCTTGGTCGCCGTCAAAGGCCTGAAGTCCGACCACGTCCACACGAACAGCTGCGGGTGCGGCAAGCCCAAGGGAGGCTGCGGCGCCAACTGACCATGGACACGCAACTGCTCGACCAACTCCGCTGGGGCGCCCTCAGCCTGCTCCTGCTGGTCATCTCGATCGGCCTGCACGAGTTCGGCCATGCCTGGGTCGCCGACCTCCGCGGCGACCTGCTGCCGCGCGCCCAAGGACGCGTGACCCTGAACCCGTTGGCTCACGCCGACCTGCTCGGCACCTGGGTGCTGCCGGGCATCATGATCTTCCTGCCGATCCTGATGGGTCGACCGCTGCCGTTCGGCCTGCTGGGCTGGGGCAAGCCGGTCCAGATCTCGCTGGCCAATCCCCGGACCCGGCGGATGGACGACATCCTGATCACCCTGGCCGGCCCAGCCATGAACGTGGTCCTGCTGCTCGTCTTCGCCCTCATCGGGCAGGTCGCCGGGCTGGTTCCCGCCGCGGCCGCCGGCCATGATTTCACCCGGTTCCTGTTGACGGGCATCTTCATGAACGCGGGCTTGGCGGCCTTCAACCTGATCCCGCTCCCCCCGCTCGACGGGTCGCGGGTCTTCTACCGTCTGGGCATCTACAGCACGGAGGTCTTCGGCTTCCTGTCCCAGTGGTCCTTCTTCATCCTGATCATCTTCATCAACACCGACCTCTTCCAGGACGTCGTCGGCTGGCTGATGACCCCCTTCCTCAGTCTGGCCAAGCTGATCTGGTCGGCCTAGGGCCGATCGCCGGCCACCTTCGTCTTGCCTATTTTCGGCCTCCGCCCGAAAGTCGTCCCATGCAGACCCTCGGCGAACGCCTCCAAGAAGCCCGGCAGCGACTGGGCGTGACCCTCCGCGAAGCCGCGGAGTTCACCAAGATCCGCACCGACTACCTCCAGGCGATGGAGGCCAACCAGTTCGAGTCGATCCCGCTGGCCGACGTCTACAAGCGCGGCTTCGTCAAGGTCTACGCCAAGTACCTCCGCCTCGACGACGAGAAGGCCGGCGCCGACTTCAACACGCACCACTCGGCCAAGGCCGCGCGCCGTCCGCTCGACGCCGCCGGCGAGGACGAGCCCGCCTTCCAGCCCGTTTCCGGCAGCCTCGCGGTCAACCGCGACACCTTGATCTACGTGGTGGGAGGCATCGCCTTGGTGGCGCTGCTGGTGTGGGCGGTTTTTTTTACCAAGTAGGTCCGCCTGATAAGGCGGGCCGGACGGAGCCGGGCACACCCCCTCCGACAGTGGCGAAGCTTCCGGGACGCCTGCATCAGGTCGGCATCAAGGCCCTGCAGTCCGGCGTGAGCTACCATCTGCGGGAGTTGGGCTCGCATGAGGAACGGGCCAGCGGCCTGCTGCAGGCCCGGGACCCCGAGGTCCGCGTGATGGTCCGCGGGGAGTTCGTGCTCGAGTCCAACGCCATCGAGAACCTCAGCGTGCGCATCGATGGCGTGACCTTCGGCATCCCGGCCGACACGTTCGGGCGCACGCCGGTGAAGTTCCCCGACCCGATCACCGTCCCGCCCGCCGCGCCCGCCAAGCCGGCCGCGGCCAAGCGGAGCCGCTAGGCCCGCGGGGGTTGACCCCGCGGCCGTTCCGCCCTAGTCCTCCCGTCGTCTTGTCCTTCCGCCCCGATCATCGCGTCCTCGTGCTCAACCGTCTCTGGCAGCCGGTGAACATCGTGGGGCTGTTGCGCGCGATGAGCCTGCTGTTCCGCGGCCGCGCCGCCGCCGTCCACGCCGAGGACGGCCATCACCGCCTCTTCAGCGCCGCGGAGTGGGTCGATTTCTCCACGCGGCAGCCGCCGCCCGCCGCCGAGGCGGTCCGCTCGCCCTGCATCGTCCTGCGGGTCCCGCGCGTCCTGCTCCTCAACAGCTACGATCGCGTGCCGCGCCGCGAGATCCGCTTCAGCCGCCGCAACGTCTACCTGCGCGACGCCCATACCTGCCAGTATTGCGGCCGCGTCTTCCGCGAGGAGGAGCTCAACCTCGACCATGTCGTCCCGCGCGACGTCGGCGGCAAGACCAACTGGGAGAACATCGTGACCGCCTGCGTCCGGTGCAATTCCCGCAAGGCCAACCGCCTGCCGGAGCAGGCGGGCATGACCTTGTGCCGCGCCCCGGCGCGCCCGAAGTGGCGCCTGGTGGTCGCCTCCTCGCTCTCGCCCGACGAGGTCGAGGCCTGGAAGGAGTTCCTCGAGGTCACGCCCGCGGGCCAGTTGCCCTGGCGCAACTGAGCGGACAGTCCTTGGTGCGGGTAACCAGATTCGAACTGGTGTCACCACTTTGGAAGAGTGGGGTCCTGCCACTGAACGATACCCGCGGGACCAAGGAACCGCACTATTCCCGGCTCCGGGGGGCGGGTCAAGCCTCCCGAGGGGAGGGACGACCTGGAGCGGGTAACCAGACTCGAACTGGTGTCACCACTATGGGAAAGTGGGGTCCTACCACTGAACGATACCCGCGGGCCAGGACCGCCGACTATGCGGCCGACGCGCCGTTGGTCAAGCGGGCTCCTTGTGGATGACGCTGAAGGAGCCGTTGGTCTCGAGCACGACGTCCCGGGCCTGCTCGATGTTGGGGCAGCCGGCGGCGCGGAGGGCGGCCATCAGCTCGTGGTGGGTGATGCGCTCGCGTTGCATCACCTTCTCCATGACGACCCCGTCGCGGACGAGGAAGACGGGCCGGCCGACCAGCGCCCATTGCGCCCAGCGGAAGTGGCGGGAGAGCAGCAGCATGATCCAGTTCAGGCCGATCAAGGTGCCCGCGAGGAAGAGCCCTCCGCCCAGGCTGTTGTCCCCGCCGTTCATCGCGTTCTGCACGGTGTTGCTCAGGATCAGCAGCAGGATGAAATCGAAGGGCGTCATCATGCCCGTCTGCCGCCGGCCCGTCAGCCGGATCAGGCCGAGCAGGAAGCCGTACACGATGATGCCGCGGACGAGGAGTTCCCACCAGGGCAGGACGGGCACGAGCATGGTGGCCAGGTCGAAGGCGGGGCGGGTGGCGGCGGCGAGCATGTCGGCAAGGTTGGCCCAAAAAGGCGCCCTGACGACGCCGTTTGCGCTTCACCGCCCGCCGTCCTTCGTCATCGTGCTCCGCATGGCCCGCCCCCAGACCTCCGCCCGCAAGACTTCGCCCGTGACCGACGTCCTGCTCATGGCGACCCCGACCAAGAACGCCGACCTGCGGTGGTTCTCGGGTTTCCACGCTTCCGACCCCTTCCCCGCGTTCAGCGTGGGCGGACGGAAGGTCGGCCTGCTCCCCCTCCTCGAGGTCGGCCGCGCCAAGCAGGAGTCGGGCTTCGACGAGGTCCTCAACCTCACCGAGATCATCAACGACCTGCGCAAGACCAACCCGACCGCCGGCGTGCCCGACGCGATCGTGTTCGCGGCGGTGCAGCGCGGCGTGCATCGGTTCCGCGTCCCCGCGGATTTCCCCGCCGGCCTCTTCGTCCGCCTCGGCGAGCTGGGCCTCGAGTTGACGCCCGTCGCCGGCGCGCTGTTCCCGACCCGCTGGGTCAAGTCCAAGGCCGAACTGGCGGGCATCCGCGCCGGCAACCGCGCCGCCTGCGCCGGCTTCAAGGCCGTGGAAAAGGCCCTCGCGGAGTCCAAGCCCGACAAGAAGGGCAAGCTCATCTGGAAGGGCGCGACGCTCACCGCCGAGGTCCTGCAGGACGAGGTGCAGGCCGCGGTCCTCCGCGCCGGCGGCCTATGCGACACCGGGCTGATCTGCGCACCGGGCGACCAGGCGGTCGACTGCCATTGCCAAGGCTCCGGCCCCATCTACGCCGGCCAGCTCATCGTCCTCGACATCTTCCCGCGCGACCGCGCGTCGTGGAACTACGGCGACATGACCCGGACCTACCTCAAGGGCAAGGCGACGCCGGAGCAGCGCCGGATGGTCACCGCCGTCAAGGAAGCCCATGGCCGCATGATCAAGGCCCTGCGCGCCGGCAAGACCGGGGCGGAAATCCACCGCATCCCCGTCGATTACTTCCAGTCGCTCGGTTACCACACCGGCCCGGTGAAGGGCACGTATGTCGGCTTCTTCCATGGCTCCGGCCATGGCTTGGGCTACGACATCCACGAGGAGCCTTACCTGTCCTTGCGCAATCCCGCGCCGCTGCAGGCCGGCAACGCCATCACCGTGGAGCCCGGGCTGTATTACCCCGGCATCGGCGGTTGCCGCTTCGAGGACTGCGTCGTGATCACCGCCAAGGGGTGCGAGCTGCTTTCGAAGCATCCCTACCGCTGGGAGATCGCCTGAACATGGCGGCCGGCCGGGGCAGGGCGGGGACCCACACGACGTTGACCGACGCCGCCCGTCCCGTCGCCGAAGCCTTGGAACGCCATGGGCGCGTCTCCCGCGGCGTCATCACCGCCGGCCTCGGCGCCCGCACCTTCTCGATCAAGGTCGTCCCGATCACGGGCGCGCTCCGCGTCACGGTCGTCTCGAAGGGCTCCCGGCAGGACCTCCGCGTCTACGGGCTCTCCGTGGAACGCGTGCGGACGATCCTCGGTGGGCCGGACTTTTCCCACTACCTGCTGAATCTCCCCAAGTGAGCGCCATCCCCGAAATCCTCGCGGAGACGACCGTGGCCGATTGGGCGGCGACCGGCGAGGGCTGGACGCACTTCCCCTACCTGGCCGCCTACGCGGCGCCGGCGCTGCCGGCCCGTTGGTCGCCGCTCTTCTCGGGCCGTTTCCATGCGGTCCTCGAAAGCGGCCGGACGGGTAGCCTCACGATCGTCGTCCCGCATGCGCCCCGCGCCCTGGCTTTCCACGCGGGGGGCCGGGTCGTCGTCGCCAACGAAGCGGGCGCCCACGAGGAACCGACGGAGCGGCCTTTGGATTTCCTGCGGCGTTGGTCGCGCGAAGTGCGCGCCCCCCGCCTGCCGGGCTGGCCGGCCTTCCAGGGCGGCTTCATCGCCGCGCTCGCGTACGAACTGGCGACGCAATTCGAGCCGGTCTCCGCGGCGCCGGCCGACCCGGAGGTGCCGCTCCTCACCTTGCTCGACGCTTCCGAAGCCCTGGTGCACGACGCCGCGACGGGTCGGCTCACCGTCGTCGTCCTCGTCGCCGGCGGCGGGGCTTCGGCGCATCGCGCCGCGCGGGCGCGGGCGCAAGCCCTCGCCGCGGCGTGGTTCCGCGCCGTGGCGACGCCCGCCGCCGTCGCCCCCGCGTCCGCCGCGCCGGCGGTCCCGCTGCGCGCGTCCCTCGACGAACCCGCGTTCGTGCGCGCCGTGGAACGCGCGCAGGCCTACATCGCCGCGGGCGACACCTACCAGGTCAACCTTTCGACGCGGTTGGAGGTGCCGGCGGTCGATCCGCTCGCGGCGTACGAGGCGATGCGCGCCGGCAACCCGTCGCCCTACATGGGGTTCGCGCGGCTGCCGGGCGCGGCCCTCGCGTGCGGCTCGCCCGAATTGCTCGTCTCGGTCGACGCCGGGCGCGTCGCCTCCCGGCCGATCGCGGGCACGCGTCCGCGCGGCGCGGACGAGGCGGCGGACCTCGCCTGGGCGCGGGAGCTCGCGGGCGACACCAAGGAGCGCGCGGAGCACCTCATGCTCGTCGACCTCCTGCGCAACGACGTCGGCCGCGTGTCGGCCCCGGGCACCGTGCGCGTCCCCGAATTCATGGCGGTCGAGCGCTACTCGCACGTGATGCACCTCGTCTCGCAGGTTCAGGGCGACCTCGCCGGCGGCGCCACGCCGGCGGACGTCATCCGCGCGCTCTTCCCGGGCGGCACGATCACCGGCGCCCCCAAGGTGCGGACGATGCAGGTCATCGCGGAGCTCGAGCCCGTCGCGCGCGCCTTCTACACGGGTTCGTTCGGCTGGATCGGCGCCTCCGGCGACCTCTGCCTCAACATCATCATCCGCTCGCTCTGGACCGCCGAGGGCCGCGCCTTCGTCCAGGCCGGCGCCGGCGTGGTCGCGGATTCGCAGCCGCGCCGGGAGCATGCCGAGTCCTGGCGCAAGGCGCAGGCCCCGCTCCTCGCCGCCGCGCGGGCGGCCCTCCCATGAGACGCGTCTGCCGCAACGGCGTCCTCGCCGCGGGCGACGCCACGCCGGGCCGTTTTCCGGCGGGCGCGGCCTTCTTCGAGACGCTCGCCCTCCGCGACGGCGTGGTCGCCTGCCTCGACGACCATCTCGCGCGACTCCGCGCCGGCCTGGACCACGCGGGGCTCGCGGCCGGACCGCTCGCCGCCGGCGACCTCACCGCCTGGCGGGCGGCGCTCCGCCTCTTGGACGGGCGCGAGGGCGTGCTGCGCCTCGTCGTCGGCCCGGATTTCGAGGAACTCGGCCTGCGCGCCCTGCTCCCGTCGCCCGACGTCTTCCGCCTGCGTTCGCTCCGCACCGTGCGCGACGAACCGGAGTGGCTTCCGCGTCCGAAATCCGCGCCGTGGGCGAACTCGCTGGCCGCCTCCCTCGAGCTACGTTCGCTGGGCGAAGGCGCCGGCGTCGAAGGCGTGCAGTTCGACGCGCGCGGCCACGTCAGCGAAGCCTCCCGCTCGAGCCTGGCCTGGGTCGAGGACGGGGCGTTATGCGTCCCGGCCGCCTCCACGGGTCGCCTGCCGGGCACGGCGCTCGGTCAGCTGCTCCGCTGCGCCGGCCTGCCCGTGCGCGAGGTCGCGGCGGGCGTGCCGCACCGCGCCGACGCCATCCTCGTGCTGCGCTCGACGTTGCCGGGCGGCGGCGCCGCGGTGTCGCGCTGGGACGACGCCTCCGGCCGCCCGCTCTGGTCCGGCGATCCCGCCGCCGCTCGGCCCCTGCTGGCCGCGCTGGCCGCGTGGCGGACTCAGCGCTGCGTCAGCCTGCTGTAGAGGGGCAGGGCGCTCGCCAGGATGAAGAGCGCGAGGAAGGCCACGCTGAGCAACGCGGAGAGGCTGACGGTGACGAGCAGCTGCGTCAGGGTCTGGGTGGGCTCCGCCTCCGCCCGGCGGAAGGCCCGGAAGGCGATGACCGTGGTCAGGAGGCCGAGGGCGAACAGGCTGACGAGCGCCGCGGTGAAGTGGTTGTAGAAGAGGTTGGTCAGCGCCGAGATCGCGCTGGGCTCGCTGGCGATCAGCGTCAGCAGCACGGGCTGCGCGCGGAAGGCGATGGCCCCCGCGGCGGCGGGCAGGGCGGCGGTCAGGAAGACGGCCAGCGCCGAGGCCAGCTTCTGTTCGCGGGGGGTCATGGGGCGAGTGTTCCCCAGCTTCCGCGGTCGGTCAACGCCGGGATTCTCCCTCGCCAATCGGGGCAAACCGCCCTAGGGCTTGGTTTCGCATGGACCATTGGATCCTCTGGCCCGTCTTCGTCCTCCTCAACGGGGCGGCCGCCACCATCTCCCTCGTGTCCGGCACCGTCGGCGCCCTTTCCCATGCGGAGCTCGAGGACCTGCGCCGCCGGGACGCCCAGGCGGCCGTCTCCCTGGAGCGCAGCCGCGGTGACCAGGGCAACACCCTCGCCGCCTTCGAGGTCCTGATCGCCGCCTTCGTCGGCATGAGCGCGCTCCTGGGCGGCATCCTCGTCGGCGGTCGGCTCCTCCCCGACGCTTTCGCGGGCGGGGCGCACCTCGCCGGGGCCGCCCTCGCGATCGTGGCCGTCTCGTTCTTCATGGCGTGGTTGACGGTGATGCTCCCGCGCAAGGTCGGCATCCATTTCCGCGTCGCCCTCGCCCCGCGCATCGCCCCCACGCTTTCCCTCGTCCGCGGCGCCGCCTCGATCCTCCGGAGCTTCGGCAAGCTGCACGACTCGCTGGCGCCGCCCGCCGAGACCGGCGTCGACCAGGCGGACGCCGACATCGGGAGCCTCGCGCGCGCCGCCGCCCGCGAGGGCAAGATCACGCAGGCCGAGAGCAACCTCGTCGCCAACGCCGTCCGCCTCGACGACATCCCGGTCTCCCAGGTCCTGACCCCCCGCCCGGTCGTCACCGCGCTGGACGCGGACCTCACCGTCGCCGACGTGCTGCGGCTCTACCCGAACGTCCCGCACGGGCGTCTGCCGGTCTGGGAGAAGAACCCGGACCGCATCATCGGCCTCGTCCGCCGCCGCGACCTCCTCAAGGCCGCCGGCGAGGATCGCCACGCCACCAAGGTCCGCGAGCTCATGGGCAAGGCGCACATCGTCCCCGAGAACGCGAACCTCTCGGACGCCCTCCACGACCTCGTCCGCAACCACCAGCAGCTCGCGGTGGTGGTCGACGAATTCGGCGCCTTCGCCGGCGTGATCACCCTCGAGGACATCTTCGAGTCCCTGCTCGGCGTCGAGATCTACGAGAAGGACGACCCGCACCCGGACATGCGCGAGCTCGCCCGCCAGCGCGGTCACCGCCTCGGGCGCAAGGGCGCCGGCGAAGGGCCGGCGAAGCCGACGCCATGATCGGCCCGGCGCTCGGCGCCTGGGTCCACGACCTCGACCCGGTCGCGATCCATTTCCCCGCCAGTTGGGGCCTGCGCGGCGTCCATTGGTACGGACTCGCGTACGCGGCCGGCTTCCTCGCCGCCGCCGGGCTCCTGGGCCGGTGGCGCCGCCAAGGCTTGGCGCCCGTCCGCCACGCCGCCGACGAATCCACCCTCGTGACGGCGGTGATGGTCGGCGTCCTCGCCGGCGGCCGGCTCGGCCATGTGCTCCTCTACGCGCGCGACCAGTTCGTCGCCGATCCGCTGATGGTCTTCCAGGTCTGGAAAGGCGGCATGGCCAGCCATGGCGGCTTCCTCGGCGTGTTGCTCGCCGGCCTCTGGTACGCGCGCCGCCGCGCCGTCCCGTTCCTCGCCGTCGGCGACCTCCTCTGCGCCCTCGCGCCCGCGGGCGTCTTCTTCGGCCGGCTCGCCAATTTCGTGAACGCCGAGCTGGTCGGCCGGACGACCGACGTGCCGTGGGCGGTGATCTTCCCGCACGATGGGCCGACGCCCCGCCACCCCTCGCAATTGTACGAAGCGTTCGGCGAGGGCCTGCTGCCGCTGGTCTGGGTGCTGTTCCGCTACCCGCGCCGGCTCCCGCCCGGACGCCTGGCCGGCGAATTCCTGCTCCTCTACGCCGCCGCGCGCATCGCCTGCGAGGCCTTCCGCGAAGCCGAGGATGGCCACATCCTCGGGCTGACGGCCGGGCAGTTCTGGACGTTGCCGCTCGCCGCGGCCGGGCTTTGGCTCGTCTGGCGCGCCCGCCGGACGGCTGAATGATGTTGCCCGTGCGGGCCGACGGTGGGAGAAGCCAACCGCGCCATGACGAACGTCCCGCTCCTTGATCTCGGTCCGCAGAACCGCGCCCTCGAAGCGCAGTTCGAGGCCGCCTTCCGCGACGTCCTCCGCTCCAACCAGTTCATCATGGGCCCGCGGCTCGAGGCCTTCGAGAAGGACTGCGCGGCGTTCCTCGGCGTGAAGCATGCGCTCGGCGTCTCCTCGGGGACCGACGCGTTGCTGCTCGCGCTCATGGCGCTCGACGTCGGCGAGGGCGACGAAGTCCTGCTCCCGTCGTTCACCTTCTTCGCGACCGCCGGTTCCGTCGCCCGCCTCGGCGCCACCCCGGTCTGGGTCGACGTCAATCCGCACCACTTCAACCTCGACCTGGAGGACGCCGCCCGGAAGGTCGGCCCGCGCACCCGCGCGATCATGCCGGTGCACCTCTTCGGCCAGTCCGGCGACCTCGACGCCCTGCAGGCCTTCGCCGCCAAGCATCGCCTCCGCGTCATCGAGGACGCCGCCCAGTCGATGGGCGCCCGCTGGAAGGGCCGCGCGACGATGTCGTCCGGCGACTTCGGCGCGACGAGCTTCTTCCCCTCGAAGAACCTCGGCGGCATGGGCGACTCGGGCCTGGTCACCACGCAGGATGACGCCCTCGCCGAGCGGGCCCGCATCCTCCGCGTCCACGGCATGCAGCCGAAGTATTTCCACCGCGAGGTGGGCGCCAACTTCCGCATGGATCCCCTCCAGGCGGCCCTGCTGCACCTCAAGCTCCCGCATCTCCCGGAGTATAACTGCGCGCGCGCGGGCAACGCCCACTTCTACCATGGCGCCCTCAAGGGCGTCGCCGGCATCGCCGAGAACCGTCCCGGCGCCGACCCGGCCGCGAAGATCCTGCTGCCGGTCGACTTCTCCGGCCAGGGCATCTGGAACCAGTTCACCCTGCGCGTCACCGGAGGCCGCCGCGATGCGCTCAAGGCCTTCCTCACGGAGCGCAAGATCGGCTGCGAGATCTACTACCCGATCCCGCTCCACCGCCAGCAGTGCTTCGTCGACCAGAAGTATCGCGGCTTCGACAGCGTGCCCGTCTCCGAGCGGCTCGCCGGCGAAGTCCTCAGCATCCCGATCTTCCCCGAGCTCACCGGCGAGCAGCGCCAGTGGGTCGCCGATTCCTTGGCCGATTTCGCGGCGGGGAAGGGAGCGTAGGAGGTTATAGGGGTTGGCGGTTGGGGGTTGGCGGTTGGGGGTTGGGGGTTGGACTAACTCAAAAGGAAACGTCAGGTCGGCCTCTGCTCCCGGTGCCTGCGGCCGATGGCCGGGAAGCCGCCGTCCTGTTTTTCCAACCGCCAACCTCTAACCGCCATCCGCTATTCACGAATACCTTGGCGCTTATACGCTCAGAAGAACCGGATCGTCTTCACCTTCATCTTCTCGTGCTCGGCGTCCGTGCACGGGGCATCCGTCGGCACCGTCGGGGCGACGTCGTTCGGCTGCACGAGGCCTTTCGCGAGCAGGTACTGCTCGACTTCGGCGCCCGAGACGTCGGCCAGCATCTGCCCATCGATCTCGACGCAGGGCGAGAGGCGCTGCCCGGTGCGCTCGACCATCTCGGCGTAGTTCGCCGGGACGTTGATGATGTCCACGTCCTCGTAGGCCAAGGCGTACTTCTTCATGATGGCGCGGACGCCGTTGCTCCAGCCGCAGCTGGGTTTGAGGTAGCACTTGATCTTCATCGTGCCTCCATTGTGCGGCTAATCCGGGTTAATCAAGCCCGACGGGACTTTTTTCCGTCCCGTTCGGCGGCCGGGGCCGGTTCATACCAGTAGCCGATGCCGTGGATCGTGCGGAAGCAGTCGAGGTCGCGGCCGAAGCCGGCGAAGGCGTCGCGGATCTTGGCGATGTACTGGTCGAGGGACCGGCTGCGGACGTCGGCGTGCACGCCCCAGACCGCGTGGATCAGGCTGTGTCGGCTGATGATGACGCCGGGATTGGCGTGCAGGTGGTAGAGGATGCCGAGTTCCTTGCGGCCGAGCTTGCACTTCTTGTTCGGGCCAAAGACGAGCTCCAGGCGCTCCGGGTGCACTTCCGCGCCGTTGAAGAGGAAGACGCCCGTCGCGAGGTCGGCGTTGCGCGTCAGGCGGCTGTCGCCCGCCGTCTCGCTGCGCCGGAGCACGGCGTGGATGCGCGCGACGAGTTCGTCCTGGTCGTGCGGCTTGGCGATGAAGTCGTCGGCCCCGAGGTCCAGCGCCCGCGCGGCCTGGCCCGGCAACTTCAGGCCGGAGAGGAAGATGACCGCCGGGCCGAGCGTCATCCGCCGGATCGACTGCAGGAGCTCCCAGCCATCGACGTCGGGCAGGGCCGGGTTGAGCAGGACCAGATGGACATGGTTCTCCCCGATGAATTTCAGCGCGGTGGCGCCTTTGTGGAAGACTTGGGTGACGAAGCCGGCGGTCTCCAATTGTTCGGTGAGCAAGGCGGCGAGGCCTCGTTCATCTTCAATGATGACCACGAGAGGTTTCTGCTTGGGGCTCATGCAGAAAAGGGAGGGGGTAAGACTAGGGGGTGATTACAGATGTAAAAAACAGGGGGGTGTTGCCAAGCGTTTAAAAACACCTTAATTTATGACAAATGACAGTTATCGAGCGTAACAGTCGCACCGCCAAGTGGAAAATATGTCTATTTTTAGGCATATTTATCAGTTCCGCGGCGTGGGGCGGATGCGCCCTCGCCGAGCAGGCGGGCAAGAAGGGCTCGATGAAGTCCCGCGACCCGATCGAAGACCGGAGTCTCTTCGGCCGCTGAAGGCCTCCCGCTTGGCTCCTCCGCGGGCGCGAACGGAGGTTCCCATCGGGGCTGGGATGGAGGTTAACCTACTCATGAGCGGGGGGTTCAGTGGTTGACTCCCATGGCCCTAAATAGGATACCCAACGCTCCATTTAACCCCTCGCCCCACCACACCATGCGGATCTCTAAAACTCTGTTGGTGGCCGCCGCTATGCTTGCCACCGCAAGCCTCGCCCAGGCCCAACAAAACGTCACGGGCGCGACTTGGGAGGGACCTGCCTTGGGTGGCTCGGGTACCTGGGATCGTTGGACCGGCACGCCGGCCCACAACTACTGGCGGGCGACCTCCGTGGCCGGACTCCCGTTGGTCTCGGGTGCCCGCCTGACCAACACCGCCACGCTGACCTTCGATTACGTCGGCCCGGTGCTCGGCGGCGATGCCAATGGCGTCTATCCGACGCAAACCATCGATATCCTCTACGATTCCAGCAATGTCTCGAGCCAGTCCCAGACGTTGCGCTTCCTCACGAGCGGCTACCGCCTGCTGCCCGGCGCGTTCAACACCGCGGTGACCGCCGAGCCCACGGCCGCTAACTTCACGGACATCGACCTGTCCCGCACGCCCGCGGTGGCCCCTTACCTCACCACCCCGAACGGCACCCTGCAGCTCGGGGACGTCACGTTCACGACCGCCACGCCGGCACTCGCCACGGACCCGAAGCCCTTCGTCGTCCTGCGCAACACCACCACGGCCGACCGCATCACCGTCACCAACGCGGGGACGGTCGCCATCCTCGAGAATCTGGTCGCCTCGACGATCTCCGGCGCCTTCAGCGGCAACGGCGACTTGCTCAAGACGGGCGGCGGCGTGCTGCAGTACCAGGGCAGCGCCGGCCGCATGTTCGGCTACACCAACAACAACGTCGCCCTGCCGTATTCCTACATCCAGACGCCGTTCGGCTACGCCCTCTCCAACCCCGGCACGAACAACATCTACGGTACCCGGCCCATCGACCTCATGCCGACCGTCGTCGGCGCGGTGCCTGCCTCGTCGAACAACGGGCGCCTCTCCGGGCTGCAGGGCCGCGTCCAAGTCGACGCCGGCCTGCTCATGGTCAGCGGCTACCTCAACATGTGGCACGACTACGGCGCCCGCGTGGAGAGCCAGATCCTCGCCCCGGTCGAAATCCCCACCCTCGTCGCCAACATCTCCCCCAACGCCGGCGACCGCGACAGCATCGCCTACGCCTTGGCCAAGCGCATGACCGGCGTGAGCGGCATCGTGCTCAACGGCTCGGCCGAACTCAGCTTCACCAACACCGCCGCGCAGGTCGGCGAGCTGCGCCTCAACTTCGCCCGCAACCTCCAGGCCGGCGACAACAACGACCAGTTCCAGACCACCGTCACCACCGGCCCCGACGCCACCTACCGCCTCGGCATCCACATCGACCAGGACTTCGTCGGCTCCGTCGGCACCCTCGCCGGGGGCGGCAAGGTCATCAAGACGGGCGCCGGTACCCTCCGCGTCCTCAACGACTCGCGGATGACGGGCGACTTCATCGCCGCGGGCGGCACGATCATCCTGGAGTCGGCCACCGGCCTCACCTTCGCCAACAGCAGTTCCTTCAACATCGCCGGCACGCAGGACGCCGCCGACTTCAACGGCTCCCAGCAGACGGAAGCTTCGCTCGGCCTTTCCCGCCGCGGCGCGGACATCCGCTACGCGCAGGTCGCCTCCAACTCGAACAACTACTTCCGCTGGGACTACCGCCCCGCGCTCTTCCCGGACACCGGGACCTTGACCGTCGAGCGCGACGGCGTCGGCCAGTTCATCTCGTACTCCCGCACGGGCGCCGAGGTCATCCTCCGCAACGACCAGACGGTCCGCAATTTCCAGGCCGACTTCGCCCTCCGCTCCAAGGGCACGACGAACATCAGCACCGGCAATTCGGGCGAGGTCTACACCGCCGTGGACGCCGTGCGCACCGCCGCCGACGTGAACAACAAGGGCGAGCTCGTGATCGCCGGCACCGGCGTCGGGGGCACCCTGCGGCTCGACGGCCACACCCTCACCATCAACCAGGAGGCGGGCCGCGACGGCTACTACAGCGGCAACATCTTCGGCTTCGACACGGTCAACAACGTCCCGGGCGGCCGCATCATCAAGACCGGCGCGGGCACCCTCGTCCTCCTGCTCTCCGGCGGTTCCTCCTACGACTTCACCGAGATCCAGGGCGGCACCTTCATCGCCAACGTCCAGGGCCTCGGTCAGAAGCAGGTCCTGATCGGCAACGGCGGCACCTTCGCCATCTTGCAGAACAACGCGGGCACCCTCTCGGCCAACCTGGCGGGCACCGCGGGCTCGACCCTCAAGCTCCTCGCCTCGGCGGTGATCGACAACGGCAGCGGCGCCGGCATCCAGGTCAACCCCGGCCTCGACCCGGGCGAAGTCAACGTGATCAACGGGCAGGACCAGTTCTTCGGCAACATCCTGGTCAACGACGGCGTCGACCTTTCCTTCACGGGCGGCCGGAACAACACCTTCATCAACGCCGCCTCGATCACCCTCGACTCGGCCTCCAGCCGCGAGACCAAGCTCTCCTTCGGCGACACGAACCAGCTCATCCGCAACCTCGCCGGCAACGATTCCGCCAAGGTCGAGCTCGGCCGCGGCGACATCACGCTGGAGCAGAACGCGGTCCTGACGTACAGCGGCTCGATCACCGGCGTCGGCAGCCTCATCAAGCAGGGCTCCGCCAGCTTCACGCTGGCCGGCACCACCGGCACGAACCTCTTCAAGTCCGCCTACTACGGCGCCACCATCGTCCGTCCCGGCGGCGCCCTGATCGCCGGCACCGCGAACGCCACCCCCAACACCTCGGCCCTCGTGCTGGTGGGCGGCGGCACCTACGACAACGTGAACCGATCCCAGGTCGTCGGCGCCCTCTTCGGCTCCGCCGGTTCGGTGCTCAACCTCGGCACCGGCAACCTGACCGTCGGCTACACGGCCGCCCGCGCCGCCTTGCTCGCGACCGAGCTGTCCGGCTCCAACCCGCTGCTCGCCGACTACCTCGGCACCACGACCCAGGTCGACCCGATCCTCCCGCTGGGACTCGCTCCGGCCCTGCCGACCGGCACCGCCGGCGAACTTGGGTCCACCTCGTTGGCGCTCAGCTCCGTCGCGGACGTCGGCGTCGGCCAGACCATCACCTCCGCGGCGACCCTGCCCGCCGATACTTATGTGACCCGCGTCATCGCGGGCGGGACCGCCCCCGTCGCCGGTATCGTCGCCGCCGGCCTCACCATCTTGCCCACGACCAACGCCGCCGGCCTCGCCGTCGGTCAGATCGTGACTGGCACCGGCCTCGCCCCCGACACCGTCATCACGGCGATCAACGGCAACACGCTCACCTTGAACAAGCCGCTCGCCGCCAACGCGACCGGCACCATCACCGGCCTGTCCGGGGTCATCCTGAGCGCGCCGCTGACCGCCGCGGCCGCGGGTGGCACCTACGCCGTCGACCGCGTCCGCACCATCGACGTCACCGCCCTCTCGCTCAGCGCCGCCGAGCTCAACCAGCTCTACACCGGCGGCTTGGCGATGCCCGAACTGACCTCGCTGTACCTCAGCCGCGTCGCCATCGGGACGAACATCGGCAGCTACGTCGCCCCGACCGCCGCGGGTACGCTCGCCTTCGCGGCGACCCGCTCCTTCGACGGCCAACTCGTCGGCTCCGGCTCGCTCATCAAGATCGGCAGCGAGGACCTGAATTTCGGCGGCTCGAGCCCCGGCTTCACCGGCATCGTCGAGATCGCCGGCGGCGCCCTCAACCTCATCTGGGACGGCGGCTCCGCCCTCTCGCCGCTCCCCAACGTCCAGTATTTCCAGACGACCGCCCCGGGCGTGCTCGCCGTCACCGTCAACGGCACCTATGATGCCGTCGCCGACGCCCCCAAGCGGACGTTCACGACGCCGATCGTCGGCTCCGGCAGCTTCATCAAGCGCGGGTCGGGCTACCTCGTCCTCGCGCCCGGCACGGTCGCCGGCCAGACGCCCTACACCGGCACGACCACCGTCGCGGCCGGCTGGCTGGAGATGGCGGCCCTCGCCACCAACGGCGCGGCCGTCATCGGCCTCGAAGCGTCGAAGGCGATCCTCAGCGGCGCCAGCGGCTCGAACAGCGTCGCCCTCGCCGACGTGGCCGGCTTGGCGATCGGCCAGACCGTCCTGGGCACGGGCGTGCCCGTCGGCACGACCATCACCGCGGTCCTCGCCGCGGGCTCGGCCACGGCCACCGGCGGCCTCGCGGGCCAGAACGTCATCACCACGGCCAACACCGCTGGCCTCGCCGTCGGCCAGGTCGTCACGGGCACGGGCATCCCGGCCGGCTCCGTCATCACCGCCATCGCCGCCAACACCAGCTTCACGATCAGCAACCCGCTCGCCGTCGACGCCGCCGGCGTCGTGACGGGCGCCGCCGGTGTCCGCCTCAGCGCCAACCTGACGGCCGCCGCCGCGGGCAACCTCGATCTTCCCGCCCACCTCGTCCTCACCACGGGCGCCGACGTCGCCTACAACGGCGCCGTCTCCGGCGCCGGTCAGCTCGAAGTCCGGGCCGGCACGCGGACCATCACCGCGGGCGGTTCCCTGACCCATACCGGTGGCACCTTGGTGCGCACGGGTACGCTCCTCGCCGGCACCGGTTGGGCCGGCGCGACGACGGGCGACATCAACGTCCTCGCCGGCGCGACCGCGCGCCTGAACGTGCAGCTCGACAAGGCCATCACCAGCGGCCTCATCGGCACCAACAGCCTCGTCGTCGGCGACGTGACCGATCTCGCCAACGGCCAGGTGGTCGTCGGCACCGGCATCCCCGCGGGCACGACCATCACCGGCATCAACGCCGGCACGCGGACCCTGACCCTCAGCCAGAACCTCACCGCGGCCGCCGCCGGCACCCTCCAGGTCGCCAACACGATCGCGGCCACCGGCGTCTTCGCCGGCGCCGGCGTGATCGCCAAGGAAGGCCTCGGCACGCTCACCCTCAACAACCCGACCACGGCGTTCTCCGGCACCTACCGCTCCCTCGCCGGCCGCACGAACCTCGGCTTCGACAACCTCTTCGGCAACCCCGCCGTCGTCGGCCAAGCCGTCGCCGCGGTCGACCTGCAGGGCACCTCCGTCCTCAACATCCTGGGCGGCACCGACCAGGCCTTCCGCAACCTCACGGGCTCCGCGGACTCCACGATCCTCTTCGGCGCGGCCAACTCGGTGGTCAGCCTGCAGGTCGATCCGGCCGGCAACTACAGCTTCCTCGGTCGCTTCCAGCAGGCCGGCGGCGTGACCGACGGCACCATCCTCAAGACCGGCGCCGGTACCCTCACGCTCGCGCCCACCGCGGGCGCCAACAGCCTCGGCAACGTGGTCGTCACCGCCGGCAAGCTCGTCGGCACCACCGCCGGCTACGCCTCGGCCGACCTCTATGTCGGCACGAACGGCAATGTCGCCTTCAACAACGAAGTCGCCACGACGGGCGCCCAGCTCGTCACCGGCAACATTGTCCCGGTGGCCTCGTCCGCCGGCTTTTACGTCGGCCAAGCGGTCTCTGGCTGGGGCATCGCCCCCGGCTCCATCGTCACCGCGGTCGGCCTCGGCTCCTTGACCCTGGATACGCCGACCACCGCCCTGGCCAACCGTGCCGTCGTCGGGATTGAGACCTTCAACAATACCGTGCGCGCGGCCGAGGTCGTTCAGGCCGGGCTTGGCGTCGGCACCGTCGGCAAGACCGGCGCGGGCATCGTCGCGCTGACCGGCGCGGCCGATGACCTGAGCTTCAGCATCGAGGCCGGCGAGCTTCGCCTGACCGACGCCCGCGTCGGCACGCAGGACCTCTTCACCGCGACCATCGCCGCCGGCGCGACCTTCCGGATCGCCTTGGCCGGCGACCGTGAAATCGGCGTCCTGAACGACCCGGCCTCAAGCCAGATCAGCGGCGGCGGCATCCTCGACCTCCGCTCCGACGTGGCCGCCACGAATCGCACGGTCTTCGCCCTCGCCCAGCCGGGCGTGGCCACGACCAACCTCGGCACGGACGTCACCTTGGACGTGTCCACGCTGACCGACATCACCGGCATCACGGGCGCCGCCGGCTCGGTCCTGGAGATTGGTTCCGTCGGCGCCGGCCGCGTGCTCACCCTCACGCAGTCGATCGACGGCGCCTTTGCCGGCGCCGTGCAGGGCACCGATGATCTCGTCTTCAAGGGCACCGGGATGTTCCGCTACACGGGCGCCCCCAGCCTCACCACCCCGACCACCGTCACCGTCCTCGGCGGCGGGCTTGGCGTGAATGTCGCCAACACCAAGGCCATCGACCTGATCAAGGATACGACCTTGACCCCGGCCCGCCTCGCCCGCCTGGGCGTGATGGTCGACACCGGCGTCACCGCGGCCTACACGGGCGTGGTCACCGGCGCCGTCGGCGCCGCCGAGTTGGTCAAGCTGGGCGAAGGCACGCTGGACCTCACCGCGGGCACGACCACCACCCTGCGCGACCAGGTCTTCGCCGCTTACGTCGTCAAGGAAGGCACGCTCACCGTGACCCTCGACGTCGACGGCAAGATCCTGCCCGACCTTTCCGGCAATAGCCGGCCGCTCCGCCTCGAAGGCGGCACCCTCGCCGTCGAAGTCTCCGCGACCGGCGGCACGCTGCAGTCCCAGTC